>DSCO01000061.1 GCA_011049045.1 Methanomicrobia archaeon
CCCCTGGCTTCACCACAGCCCGTTACCGGACTGAATGCAAGGTTCAGTTCTGAGGTGGTGGCTAACCGTTCCTCAGGTTGGACTTTCACCAAACTGGATAGCATGGTCTTTCTCGGCGCACCTATGTTGAGGTTTTCAAAGACGTCTCCTTCGGGATCGCACCGCTGAGCGCCAGGGATGCGATGGCCATGTTCAAGGCGGTGAAGGCATACCGGATATTAAGGGGCACGAGAGGCGAGCGCGCTGCCGACATCGGTTCGCTGGTTGACCTGCTCCTGCGGTTCTCGCAGCTCAGCATCGAGTTCCCGGCGATACTCGAGGCCGACCTCAACCCGGTCAAGGTCTTCGCAAAGGGGAAGGGCTGCTGCGCGATCGATTTCAAGCTGGTGCTAGAAGAAAGGAAAAGAGAAGATGAAAAGCTTACTGGTTTCCTCGATTGAGGAGTATTCGGGCAAAAGCGCGGTGATCATCGCACTGGGACAGATACTCAAGGAGCGCGGATTTAGCGTGGGTTACTTCAAGCCATTCGGCATCGGCATCACGCGGATCGGTGATCGATTCGTTGACGAAGATGTGTACAACACCGCCACCGTTCTTCAGACGGGCGATGCGCTCGATGATATCTGTCCGGTCACCCTTGACAAGCCGTACGTGGAATTCGCGCGCTCTGCAGATCTTCCAGAACTGAAGCAGCGCGTACGGGAGTCGTACACACGCGTGGCCGCGGGCAAGGACATCGTGCTTGTGGAAAGTGCCGGCGAGTACAAATTCGGGAAAGCACTGGAACTCTGTGACTTTAACATCGCGTCCATGCTCGATCTAAACATCCTCCTCGTCGTGAAATATACGAGCGATTTCGTCCTCGATAAGATCCTGGCGGCACGCGAACTCCTCGGCGACCGGCTCAGGTTCATCATCTTCAATCAGCTCTCGGGCTATAAGACCGCATACGTCGAGGAGCTCAACGAGCGTTTCTTTAAGCAGAATGGGATAACGCTCCTGGGAACACTGCCCTACAGCCCGCTGCTCGCCGGGCTCTCTGTTCGCGAGATCGCAGACGCCTTGCACGGTGAATGGCTGATCAGGGGCAAGCGGGGAGAAGAGGTAATCATTGAGGAGTTGTTGATCGGAGCGATGTCTCCGCCCGCCGCGCTGAAGTACTTCCGGCGGGTGCGGCACGCGGCACTGATCACGGGCGGCGATCGCGCGGATTTGCAGAATCTCGCACTGGAATCGGGCACTATCGAGTGCTTGCTGCTGACCGGTAATCTGGAACCAGCGGCCACGATCATCGGGCGAGCAGAGGAACTGGGCGTTCCGATCATCCTTGTCGCGGATGATACGCTCACGACGATCGAGCGATTGGATGAAGCGCTGGGTAAAGCGCGAATCCGAGGCGCGGCGAAGGTGAAGAAGGTGAAAGAGCTCGTCGAGCAGTTTGTTGATCTGGACCTACTCATCGCACATGCTGACTGAACGAGTGCGCGCGCGCCTGTGCGGAACCAGCCACAGATTTTTTTATGACTATGACTTTTAATAGAATTGTGCGGGCTAGCCTGGAGGGTTAGGCGTCCTCTGTCACTCGAAATCGCCGATATGCGAGGGGCGAAGCCTGAGGAAGGCTCTGTAGTTGTCAGCTTCAGCTCATGGTTGGACGAGGAAGCACCGCCCTGCGGGGTTGACGGTGGCCTGGCATCAGGCTGGAGGGCCTGGTGCCTTGCCTTTGCCACGGATACCGGTTTAGGCCCGGAAGGGAGCGGACTCACTGTGGGCGTTGGCGCTCGGAGGATAGCGGTGTGGAGAAAGACCATGAGGGTCTGGTTGGCGGCTTAGGGGTCGACCAAGGGCGTGCCCGCACAAACCTTTTCTTTCCAAGAAAAGGTTTATCAAAAGAACGTATTTACCGTTACTGGATCGTTGATTCAAAGAAACGTTTAGATTTTCTTCCTTGTGTTTGCAGAGAAAGTTCAAACCGCTTTTTCCCCGTATAGCCAGACACAAAAACAGTTTCTGGTAAAATGATGTTACAACGATTTTCCAGGGCGATTCTTAGAGCGGTGATGTCTTTGCAACCCCTATTTCCTGATTACAGCTGTGCTAAGTAAGGCCGAGTAATCTCCTTCGCACTTAAAATGGCTCGAAACCTTTGGTGAGCACGCGAACGAGCATCAAAACCGGAATGATCTCCAGACGACCAATCCACATGTTCATGATCAACATTACTTTTCCTGCATATGGCAGCCCCGTGCTGGTGATGCCCGTGGAGAGTCCGACATTGCTCTGCGCCGAGACCACCTCGAAGATCACCTCGTTGAGCGTGTAGCCTGGGATACCCGCAACGGTCAAGACACTCACGCCAACGAGGAGGAAAAGGATCCAGAGAATGATGATCAATTGGCCTCTGCGCCGATGCTATTTATCTCCTCGTCATTGAGCAAGCGCTCACCAAAGCGGAAGGGCTTGATCGCGTTTTTGGGTAACAACGCCTTGACCAGCGACCAGTTGAGCCCTTTCCAGACGATCACTGCTCTGATGAGCTTTATTTCGCCCGCGGTCGAACCTGCTCCACCGCCGATGAGCATCGCCATCCAGACCATGCTGAGCGCTTGACCGGACCACAGATGCACGTTCGCGGTCTGGAAGCCCGTGCAGGTGAGTCCTGAGACGATTTGGAACGGCGAGAAGCGGAGCGCCGCGAACGCCGAGCTATAAAAACCGGTATAGTTCACAATGAATAAGAGGGTGAGTAATACCAGCAAAAGCATGAAAAGAGCACGAATCTGCAGATCTCTGAAAAACGCGCGTACGTCACCTTTGAGCAACTTGTAGTGAACGATAAAGGGAATTGCGCCGAGTATCATCATGGGTATGACGGCGAGTTCGATAAGCGGGCTATCATAAAACGCCATGCTGGTCTCGGTGATGGTGAACCCACCGGTGCCCAGAGCGGTCATGCTGTGGTTTATCGCCTCCCAGAAGCTCATCCCGGCGAAGTAAAAGAGAACGATCGCAACAGCGGTAAGCAGCAGGTAGATCCACCAGATGATCCGCACGGTGGAGATAATACTCGGCCGAATCTTCTCTTCGCGCGCTTCCGCGCGATATAACCGGAAGGCACCCGTTCCGGGGCGTGCTAAGATCGTCACCATCAGCACAATCACCCCGACGCCGCCCACCCACTGCATCGTACTTCGCCAGAACTGCATCGTATGGGTAAGTGATGATGGATGCGCGACCATAGTCAAGCCGGTACCCGTCCACCCGGACATTGCTTCGAAGAAAGAATCGAGCGGGCTCATGCCTTCAATGAAGATAAACAGGCCTGAACTAACTGCGGGAACGATGAGCCATGCTATTGCTGCCGTAATCATCGCATGCTTCCGCTGTGGCTCTTTCTGCCCTCTGCAGGTTAATCTCAGCAGTGCGCCGATGCCGATGGTAACCATGGCCGTGAGCAGCAGGACCGAGACAACGAAGAGCTCCCTGAACGCGGCGGAGACAATGAGCAGTACCGTCATGAGTACACCAACCAGCATCAAGATACTGCCGAGATCCACAAGCACAATTCTCACATTGGTAAACACGTTACCCCTCCGATCACTCCACAGTCTAGACCTGCATACGTAAACGAAGCGCCCTCAGCACAACCGATTTCGTTGATCTCGATTACGGGTCTCTGTGCTTTATATCATTCATTTTTTATCGATGTATCTTCTGGTTTTTTCTGTATGCACGGATTCTCTTCTGTAACGGGAGAATCGAGGGAGATGGACAAGCGGATTATCTACGGCGGTATTGGGAGCATCGTGAAATACCTCGGCATCTTAATGGTTATTCCGCTCCTCGTAGCGGTCTGGTACGGTGACCGCACCATATCGCCGTTTATTGTGACGACCTGGCTGATCCCGCTCGGGATCACCATCACCTGTGGCATCATCCTGGAGAAACGGCTCGGCACGGTGGGCGTGATCAAGCGTCGCGAGGGTTTTGCGATCGTGGGCCTGGGCTGGCTCGCGGTGGCCTTATTCGGCTCGCTCCCCTACATCTTCTCCGCTACACTCGGACCGATCGACGCCTTTTTTGAATCAATGTCTGGATTCACCACCACGGGCGCCACGGTGATGCTTGAGCTTGAACAGATCGACCGGAGCATACTATTCTGGCGCAGCTTCTCGCAGTGGATCGGCGGCATGGGCGTCATTATCCTCTTCATTGCGATCCTTCCCACCTTCGGCATCGCCGGGAGTCAGCTCTTCGACCGCGAGTTCCCGGGGCCCATGGCCGAACGAATTCGACCGCGCGTTCAGGTGACCGCCCGTATGCTCTGGTCCATTTACGTCGTGTTGACCGGCGCGGAGATAATCTTGCTCTATTTCCTCGCGCAGATGACGCCCTTCCACGCCTTCTGCACCGCGTTCAGCACCATGCCGACCGGCGGCTTCTCACCGCTCTCCGCCAATATCGCCGGGTATAACAACCAAACCGCGGAGTTCATCATCATGCTCTTCATGTTCCTCGGCGGCATGAACTTCATTCTGCACTACTCGTTGATCCGAAAACCCCAGCGGGTCATCGCAAACAAGGAGTTTCAGGTCTATTGCGCCTTCATCTTCGCCGCGATCGCGATCATCGTCACGGATCTCTACAGTCATGGCTATTATGCGTCCTTCCTCGAGGCATTTCGGTATGGCG
This sequence comes from Methanomicrobia archaeon, assembly GCA_011049045.1. Lineage (NCBI taxonomy): Archaea > Methanobacteriati > Methanobacteriota > Methanomicrobia > Methanomicrobia archaeon. The sequence continues at coordinate 4,693 of DSCO01000061.1, forward strand.
GCTTTCAGGCTATCTCCTTTATGACCACCACGGGCTTCACCACGGCCAACTTCGATGCCTGGACGCATTTGTCGAAGATCATCCTCCTGAGCCTGATGTTCGTCGGCGGCTGCGGCGGGTCAACAGGCGGGAGCATCAAGGTTATCCGCGTCTATGTGCTGCTCAAATACATCGGGCAGCGAATTCGCCATATCCTTTATCCACACGCGATCTTCGTGCTGAAGAGCGGCAGGAAGCCGATCTCCGACGATATCATCCAGGGGATTGCCGCGTTCATCTTCTCCTATTTCTTGCTCTTCGTTATCTGCTCCATCCTCATGACCGCGATAGGGTTTGATATCCTGAGCGCAGCATCTGCAGTAGCTGCGACACTCGGTAACGTGGGTCCCGGTTTGGGGCTCGTAGCTGCTAATTATGCCGCTGTTCCGGTGACCGGTAAGATCATACTCTCGTTTTGTATGTGGATCGGGCGGCTGGAGCTCTTCACCGTTCTGGTGCTGTTCACCCCCGCGTTCTGGAAAGGGTGAACCGCAGCCCACTCGTTGCGCCGTGTGGTAACGTTGCCAGATAACGTTCAGAAAGCGAAAGCCGTTACGCTACACGTAAACGGGGATCTTACCTCTAAATCTGTTGTTTAGTTCAGGGCGAAAAGAGCGCGTTAATTTTATCTGCTTCTTTTGCCTTCGCAAAGACCGTGACGTGATCGCCCGCCTGAAGCGGTATGTCGCCACTCGGCAGGATGAGCTCGTCATTCCGCTCGATTGCCACCACCGTCCCGCCCTTCATGTTCAGCTCTGAGAGCTCCTTGCCCACGGCACGTGAATTTTCCGAGACCACGACCTCGAAGATGTCCGCTTTGCCGCGACCGATGGTGATGAAATCCTTTATCCGTGGCCGCTTCGCCGAGATATACAGGTGACGAGCAACGGTCATATCGGGGTTCTCGAGCATTACCACGTCCGCTTTCTTGAACATCTCCACATGCTCTTCCTGATTCACGATCGCAACAGTGTTCTTCGTACCCAATTCCTTGGCCGTGAGCGCCATCATCAAGTTATCCGCGTCGTCCGAGGTTGTAGCAATGAGCGCGTCCGCCCGCTGCGCGTTCGCTTCCTCCAGGGTTGACTTCTGCGTGGCGTCGCCGACGATCGTGAGTACGTCATACTGCTCTGCGATCTCCTTGCAGCGTTTCTCGTTCTCGTCGATGACCACGACGTCGTTCTTGTCTCTGGTGGCGATATTCACCAGATTCTTGCCGATTCCGCCCAGTCCCACGATTATCAGATACACGCCACGCATCCTCAGTAACTCTTCATCATGGAGTATAATATCACTTTCTATTTTTCCCGTAGCAGGGCCTCGAGAAATCGTAATCCTGCCTCACGTGCTTCATCCACGAGCTCCACGTGCTCGCCGCCACCCTGTGCGAGCTCCGCTTTGCCACCGCCACTGCCGCCGAGCGCGCCAGATACGTTCTTGATGAGTTCGCCCGCATGCAGTTTATCACTGAGTGTTCGGGGCACAGCGGCAACAGCCGATACACGAGCCTCGCCCCTGTTGAGCAAGATCGCCACGTAGTTATCATCAGCGAGCTGAGACGCGATCTTCAGCATCCCCTTGGCATCGGCCCCGGGCAGCACCGCGGCAATTACGTTCACTCCGCTGATCACCTGCACATTGCCCTTCAATCGCTCCAGCTCCAGATCCGCTAGCTCGCCGCGCAATCGCTCGGTCTCTTTCCGTAACTCTTTCCACTCCTCGAAGAACCGCGCAACGACCCCGGGCAGCTTCTCCAGCGGCACTTTGAGCACCGCGGCGGACTCCTTTATCAGCTCTTCCTGTGCCTGGATTGCCTCAATTGCTGCTTCTCCTGCCGCGTACTCCAACCGCTCAACGCCGTCCTGGATACGATCGATGCGCAGGAGTTTTATCGGGCCGACTTCGCCCGTCTTCGCGAGATGCGTGCCCGCACAGGCCTGCACATCCAGATCATCACCGATCCGCACGATTCGTATCTGCTCACCAACAGGCACGCCGCCCTGGTAAATACGCGAGCCATAGCGCTGCTCCGCCTCGCTCCGGTCCACAAAGCCCGTCGTGATGGGGAGATCGTCCATAACGATTTTATTGGCGAGCATCTCGATCGCCCGCCGCTCATCATCGGAAATCCGTTTGAAGTGCGCGATATCAATTCTTGCCCGCTTTTCTGTCTTCTGCGCACCCGCTTGCCACACGTGCTCGCCCAATATTTTACGTGCCGCAGAGACAACGATATGCGTTGCTGTATGGTGCTTCTTATGCGCCATTCGCCGGGTAAGATCTAGTTTACCCGTTACGGTAGCGCCCTTCGGTATGTTCCGAGCTCGCATATCTGCCAGTTTATGGAGAATAACACCCTCAATGCTCTGCACATCAACGACGCTGAATCGTTCTTGCTCCAGGATCAGGTAACCTGTATCGGCCGGTTGACCGCCACCTTCGGGGAAGAAGAGCGTCTGATCCAGAATGACCGAATCGTCGAGTGTCTCCAGGACCGTAGCCGTGAATTCCACCGCGTGCGGCGTTTCGTAATAGAGCTTCTTCGTCGCCGGTATGCCTTTCGTCTCTTCTTGCAGGTGCTCCACAAACGGCGTCAGCTCCTCCTTCTGTTCCTCGCTGTGCAGCTTTGCCACCAGCGTATAGAAGTTCTCGGGGATATTCACCGCCAGACCTTTGCTCTGCGGGCCCAATGCAGTGACCACTTCCTTCACAAATTCCGGCGGGAGCCCGTGGGTATCGTATAAATTGATGAGATGATCAACGGGAACTTCTCGCTCAGCCTTCCCGGTAAAGTCCTTAGCGAGCTGCTTGACGATTCGCTCGCCCTTCACGAGGGTCTCATCGTACCGCTGCTTCTCGAGGGAGACGATCTCGATGATTCGCTCTACTGACCGCTCCAACTCAGGGAACGAATGCCTGAGCGTCTTTATCTGCAGGAGAATGAGCTCTTCCAGGGGCGTCTCGATCCCCAATGATTTCACCATCCGAAAGGCCCGTCGCAGGACGAGCCGTGCGAGATAGCCCTCCTTCGCATTCGAGGGAACGATCCCGTCAGCGAGCATGAAGGTCAGACATTTCGTGTGGTCGGCAATTGCATACACGGTCTCGATCGGCTCCAGAATGCGCGTCAGCTCGTCAAAGGGTAGCCCGACCCGCTGCGCGATCTCGCGTCGGTTCAGAGCACCGGAGAGGCTCGCCTGCGTGCGTATAAGCTCAGGATATAGCTCCAGCGGGTGCTCGATCCCCGCGGCATTCACCAATTCGGTAATTACCGTCGGAAACAGGGCGTCATAGACCGTCGGTGTGCCCGTGGACGCCCAGACGAAACGTTCCAGACCGTAACCGGTATCCACGATATACGTGTCCATCTTCCCATAGCGCTGTCCGGCGATCTCGATCTCGCCGTGTGGTGAGAGCTCGAGATCCATGAAGACGAGCGTTGCGAGCTCCAGACCGCCCGTAATGACTTCGAGGCATGGACCTGCATTCCCACCGCCATACCAGGGCGCCTCTTTATAGGTTATGCTCTCACGCGCCACACCAAGCTGTTGCAGGAACGCATCGCAATACGCCACCGTCTCATTCTTCCAGTAAATCTCCTCACGGCCTCGCTTGTTGAACGCATGATGTCCCATCATCTCGAAGGTGGTGAGATGGCGACCGGTTCGCCCGATAGACTCAAGATCCTCGAGTCGTATACAGGGCTGCGAGATGGCGAGTGGATTCGCCGGTGGCGGGACTTTGCCGGAGGTTACAAAGGGTTGAAAATCAGCAATGGAGGCGATCGTGAGATAGATATCATCACGCCAGCGCGCAACCACGGGATACCTGCTCAGTCGCGTATGAGAGCGCGCTTCAAAGAATGAGAGGAACAATTCGCGCATCTCGTCCGGACTCCGCTCACTGAAGATCGGCGCGCCAATAAAGGAGTAAGTCGCACAGGGTGCATCACCACAGATCGCCTGGTTGGGATCGCGAGTCCAGAAAAAGGACCCACACTTCTTGCACTGACACCTCACGAAATCGTGCTCCCTGAAGTACTCTAAATCGTATTCCTGGTTCCCCATTTTGTCTTATGCACATGGGAAATCGAGGCATAAATAGTTATGTGGTTTCACGTCGGCGCTGCGCTGCATGATGTACCAAAAAACTATTCTACTAAGAGAACATTTATCACGTAGAGATGAATGGTGTACTTTCGGGCGATCGGATCGTACTGGCCGCCGCCGACGCGGAGGGTCATGAGCAGAAAGGCTTCAAAGAGCCGCGGAGCCACAGCGGGCGACGAGCGACCCCTGAAAGAACGATCTCACTCTCACTGGAAGAGGCAGCGTATCTACTCGAAACAGGCAAGCTTCAGATCATGGCGAACGAAGCCGAGGGAGTTGCGTTAACGCTTGAGGAGTTCTTTCTGTATGCACGGGAAATCCAGCCGAACTTCAGCGCCCGATACATCGTCTTCAGGGATTTACGTGAGCGTGGCTATGTGGTGCAGCCCGGCGAGCGCGAATTTTTGCTCTTTCCGCGTGGCACCAAACCGGGAGTGAAAGCCGCGAGGCACTTCATTCGCATCTTCTCGGAACGTGAGTGCTTAGCGGCAAAGGAGATTCTGCAGCTCCTGCAACGAGCGCAGAACATGCGAAAAGAGCCTATAATTGCGGTGGTCGATGACGAGAGCGATGTGACGTACTACGAAGTGCGGGAATTGCCGCTCGAGTGGGGTGAGAAACGCGAAGCGCGCGAAGGAATTGCGGGTCCTGAAAAGGAAGGAGGAGCCATCTCGCTGCTCGAGGACAAGGTCGTTGTCTGGGACACTCAGCTAGCTGAGCACCTTCACGTGACAGCGTTCTACGGTAACTTGACGAAGGAAAAGCGGCTTCTACTCTCGCTGATTGAGGCGGCGTATTTGATAAGAACGGGCGTGCTGGCCGCGGATAGCGAGCAGTTCGGAGCTCATGCAGCTCTGGTAGACCGCGAGTTCCAGTCGAAATACCAGATCTATGCTGATTTACGTGACCGGGGACTGGTGCCGAAGACGGGCTATAAATTCGGGACCCACTTCCGGGTCTACCGGGGAGCACAGCAGACGCATTCCACGGAATTGATCCACGTGCTGCCCGAAACCCATGTGTTCTCGCTACCGGCGCTGGCACGCGCAGTTCGATTAGCGCACGGCGTGAAGAAACGGATGATCTTCGCCTTCATCGCGGGAGAACGTCGGCTGTATGTGGGTGTGGGACGGAAAAAGCTGTAAGCGCTGGCTGCTTCACGGACTCACCACGGGCGCGGCTGCGATCGCCGTGATTCTTGCGCTCATTTTTCCGCTTAGCATATTCGATTCGATGTAGACTTTGCCGTCTTCTTTTGCGGCTGCTGTACGGGCCGCGGGTTCATGGAGTCGCGTGGGTCTGGAAAGGGGGATTTCCATAACGCTCATCCTTTTTCGCTGCGTCTCACCCAACAGCCGATTTGCATCGGATAGTGCTTTTATATAAATAGACTCAGGGGCAATGTAGTGGCGAAGACGTACAAGTGCTCTGCGACGTACGGGTAACGACGATGAAGACGGTAGTAACGGGTGGTGCGGGCTTTATTGGCGCCAATCTTGTCGCCGCATTGCTCCAGGATGGACACGAGGTTCACATTATCGATAATCTCTCGACCGGTAAGCGCGAGAACCTCGTTGAGCTCGTTTCACAACCTGATTGCACCTTCATTGATGGTACCGTCACCAATTTGGACCTGTTACGAGCGGTTTTCCGGGATATCGACTGCGTCTTCCATCAAGCGGCGATACCCTCGGTGCAGCGCTCGGTCGAAGATCCCCGTGCTACAAACGAGGCAAATGTGAACGGGACGCTGGCAGTCTTAATCGCAGCACGTGATTGCGGCGTGAAGAAGGTCGTGTATGCATCCTCATCTTCCATCTACGGCGATACTCCCACCCTCCCGAAAACGGAAGAGATGATACCCAATCCGAAATCGCCCTATGCGGTCACGAAGCTGACGGGCGAATATTATTGCCGGGTCTTCTCCGAGGTGTACGGCTTGAAGACGGTCTCTTTGCGCTACTTCAATGTCTACGGCCCGAAACAGGATCCTTCTTCCGATTATGCCGCAGTGATACCGCGATTCATCACACGGGCGCTCGAGCAGAGACCACCCATTATCTATGGTGACGGCGCCCAGACGCGGGACTTCACGTTTGTCAGGGATGTTGCGCACGCCAATATCCAGTCTATGAAGCAGGAGGTAGAGGGTGTCTTCAATATCGCCTGCGGTGAGCGAATCAGTGTCAACAAGCTCGCAAGGATCATTATGGAGCTGGTCGGCGTGGACCTCGGGATAATCTACGATGAGCCGCGCTCAGGCGATATCAAGGATTCGCTGGCAGACATCTCGCGGGCGCGGAAAGAACTCGTGTATAATCCGGAGTACTCACTGACCGCGGGTCTGGAGGAAACGATACGCTGGTTCCGAACCGCTCAGACCTGAGAGGCGGTTTTGAGCTTGCTTTGCGGTAGCCGTCGAAGAGCAAATCCGTTAATTAAGAGTCCATGACGAGACCCTGTCTGACTTCTCGCGCTTTCTGCTTGCCCACCAGGAGCTCCACCAGGCTGATCGCGAATTCGAGCGCGGTTCCTGGACCCCTGCTCGTGACGACGTTACCATCGACGACCACCGGATCGCTGACTGGTTCAGCCCCAATGAGATTCGCCTCCATCCCGGGAAAGATCGTCGCTCTCTTTCCGCGCACGATACCCAGCTTTCCCAAAATCGAGGGGGCGCCGCAAATGGCAGCTACGAGCTTACCCGATTCGTAGGCCTTCGTTACCATCTTCAATACCCGCGCATCTGCTCCGAGGTTGATATAGCCCGGGGAGCCACCGGGTAAGATAACGGCATCGAAATCCTCGACCGTGAGCTCATCGAGCTGGCGGTCAGGAATCATTTGAACGCCGCGTGAACCGGCGATAGGGCCCTTCTGCAGGCCTGCAAGAACAGTCGTTACCCCGGCCCTTCGCAGGGTGTCCACCACACACATTGACTCAATCTCCTCGAATCCGGTCGCTAAAAACAGCAAGGCTTTCACCATCTCAAAAGACTCACCTACCTACCTACCTTCGCCTTTAGGTATAACCAACGAACCGGAACTAGATATAGATTTAAAGTGAGCGGGGTGTATTGTATATAGCACGCGCCCGTAAGGGCCTATAAGAAGCCGCAGATTGCGCTCATCGTGCATCCCTTTCAGGTGTATGCTGGTTTGGAGCAGCATAGTACCCGCGACTGTGGAAAAAGAGGCGATAACTGGATAGAGAGAAAGAGATGAGAGCATTATATGTGGGACGATTCCAGCCTTACCATCGTGGCCATCACGCGGTAATAGCCGCGGTGGCGGCTGAGGTCGAGGAGCTCATTATCTGCATCGGTTCGTCACAGCGGAGTCATGAACTGGATAACCCCTTTACGGCTGGTGAACGCTATCTCATGATCTCGAAGTCCTTACGCGATGCGGGTATTCTCACCGTTTATATCGTGCCCGTGCTGGACGTGAACCGGAATGCCGTGTGGGTCTCGCACGTGGAGTCACTGATCCCGCCTGTGGACGTTGTTTATGCGCACAACCCGCTGACTGAGCGTTTGTTCAAGGAACGAGGCTATGAGACACGCGTTCCTCCGCTCTTCAACCGCTCAGAATACTCGGGCAGTGAAATTCGCCGCCGGATCTTGAAGAACAAGGACTGGGAGCATTTAGTGCCAGATGCCGTTGTCGCGGTCATCAATGAGATAGAAGGGGTAAAGCGGCTGAAAGATCTGGCACGAACCGATACTGAGTGAAGCAGCTACAGGTGGTCAGAGACAGCTAAAACGCCCAAATCAGCCTCCGAATACCAGATGTCTGTTACTTTCACCGTCTTTCAACCGGCGTGCCAGGCCAGATAGCCGTCTTTAGGGTGAGCTTCTCGCCGCATTCCGCCAGCAGCCGTATCAGCTTCCTGCAGCCCGAAGTAACCTGGACACCGGTGCTATTGCTTGGTAGTTCAGCCATGTTTATCACGGTAAAACGGTAATGCGTGGATGCATAATGAGCATTTACTGTATCCGAAGCATGGGACTGCATCAAAACCACTGTGTGAGTCTCTTCTGCGCCGTTTCCGTCACCGGGGGTGTATGGAACCCTTCCAGCGTACGCTGTGCACCCTCTTCGAACGATGAGCGCTCGTATCCGAAGAGCTGCAGCACGCGATGCGCAACCGGGATAATCTGATGCCGGATATAATATTCGCTATCGATCTGATAGTCCTGTCCATCTGCGTAGAGCTCAATCCCGTTGCTGCGCTCAATGATATCAACGGGAAACGCGCGATCACTCGTCTTTCCCGATCCTTTTATGATGACATAGGGTATCTTCGAGCCCACTTCATAGACGATGCGGGCAGAAGAAGCCGCTGCTCGCGTGGCCGCTACGACGTGGGCCTGCTTCGTTTCGTAGCCATCAATTCGCCGTGTAAGCGTCTTATGTATGACCAACTCATCTAACGGTATGCTCCCAGCTTTTAACTGCTGGATGATGCCTTTCACGCATTTCATCGCCTGCTCATGGTCTTTCTCGACCAGGATGAGTTGAATCACCTCGGTCTGTACCGCCTTCGCTAATTCGCACCAGTCGCCACGGCGCACTTCCAGGCCACGCACGACGATTTCGCCTTTGTCGGTTAGTGCGGCATAGCGCTTCTTCTTACCCGTGAAGAAGATCGTCCTGAAGAAATCCTGGAGTTCGAGCTCGAGCGGAAGCTCCTTTGAGATTCGTAATGAAAGCTCGTTCGCCTTCTTCAGCGTCGCTTCACGTCTGGCTGAAGCAGCAGTCGCAGCATTGGTGCCTGCGTTTGCGAGTTTTGCGAAGATGCTATCCGTATCGCTGTAGATAACCTGGAAGCCCTGCTCTTCTGCCATCTGGATCGCCTGCTTGATGAAGTATCTGCCCCATGCGGTCGTCGCCTCCGCGCATTCGCGCTTGTAGAACTTCGCGGCACTCCAGCCGGTATAGCCGTAGAAGCTATTGGTGAGTATCTTGATCGTCTGCTGTTGAATATCGAGGATCCGATACTCGGTGCTCGTCCTTTCATGGTGTTTCATCGCCTGCTTAAGTGCTCGTCTTCGGGTGATCAGGTCGCTCATGATGCTCTTGAAGAAGCCCTCCGGTTCCTTTTTGAAGGCATGACCTACCTCAGGTGCGCGATAGAGTTCTTCGTCTTCCGCAGGAACAGCCACGTAGGTGTCTGGCGAGACGTTAAAGGAGATCATTATGGTTGGATACATCGAGGAGAAGTCGAGCGCGATGACATCTTCATGCAAGCCTTGCTCGGGTTGAAAGACAAACGCGCCCTCGAAGGTCTTCTCCGTTCCACCCTTGGCCGGCACGAGTTCGTTCCGTTTGAACGCCTCTGCGGTCAGAAATGCTTCCACCTGACGACCCCGACCCATTTTGGCGACGTCATCCAGCGGATAGCCGACCATCCGGGCAAGCTCGATCTGCAGCGGGAGCATCTGTTCTGCGATACCAAGGGTGCTCACCACATCTGCTTTCGCGTACTCGTAGAGCCGCTCGCGTACTGCTGCAGCGAACCAGCATTCGTTAATTTCGCGTGGTGACAAGTCCACACGCTCGCTCTTCAGCATCACGCCGAGGAAGTCCGCGACATTCTCCAGCGTCTTCACCTTTACGCTCCCCAGGTCGCGTTTGGCGAGCTTAAAAAGATCTACGTTCAGTCTGCCCGCGATATTGAGACCCGGCAACATCCCGCCTCGATCGAACTGGATCGTGCTGCCATCAGCGCCCACGGTTAATCGAATGCCGTGCATTCTAGCCCGTTCATGGATATACGGCCAATCAAAGGCGTCAGAATTGTAGCCCACGATGATCTCTGGCGCACGGTCACGGATATAGTCCAGAAATTCGCGGAGTACCCGCGCATCGTCCCCTGCCTCGAATTCATCGTCACGCAACACGAATAACTGCGACGTGCAGGTCTCGACGTCAGAACAGGCAACGGCGATAATGACGATCGGATCACGGCTCGGTGAAGGCATACCGTGTCCACCTCTTGTCACCATCTCGCAGTCGAATGCGAGCACCTTAAGCGCGGGCAGCTCGGTGCCGCTCATTGCTTTATACTCAACGTGATCAGCACGAATTGCCGTTCTCCCACCGGTGTTCTGGTGATCTGTCTCGATCACTTCACCGGTCACGTGCACGCCGTCAAAGGGTCTGAGACCTTTATCGATCAGGTAACGAATGGCGAAGAGGATGTCGGCCTCTAGAGCAATAAGCCCACATTTGCGCACTTCCTCGCGGAGCACTGGCACGTCGCGCGGCAGTGCGGTCACGATTTTATAGCAGTTCCTGGTAGCCCCCAGCAACTTCTTCTGACAGTACTCTACACGTTTAACGCGAATCTCCTCATCGTTTCTGAACGCTACAAGCCCCTCTACCAGGCTCTTTGACTCTTCCAGATCTACCTGGCGACCGTACACGGACGGGTAGTTGTGCGAGAGCGCATAGAAATACGGCTCGAACGTGCCATCGAGGATCACGAAATCTTCAGCGTCCGTGCTCTTGCACCACAGCCGAATCACCGGCTTTTCAACGCCTGCTGCGTCCTTTTCCACGAGATAATCAGCGTCCAGTAAAAAACCCTCTTTCTCCATGCTCGTTCGGTTTGCGGAAGCTCTAAGCGCAAATGAGTGATCGTTGCCGCTGTTTGTTTGTATCTTACCACTGCACTCACTTAAATTAAATGGTTCAAGCGCATCGTTCACGCAATATGCGCGCGCGGTGCGTCACGAGGGATGACGGCGTCCTGAAGCTCCGCAGCGCTAAAACTTCTTTTGCCTGCAGCCGTTATGTACAGTACGTAATCAGTATCTGTCAGACAGACTGTGGCAGATAGTGTACGGGGAGAACTCGACGAGGATGGCTGAGAAGACCATATACATCATTGACGTGACCAATAGAGACGGGGTGCAGACCTCGCGATTGGGGTTAGCGAAGCTGGAGAAGACCATGCTGAACCTCTACCTGGACGAGATGGGTGTGTTCCAGAGTGAGTTCGGCTTCCCGACCACACGGCACGAGACGAACTATCTGAATGCGAATCTCGATCTTGCAGAGATCGGTGCGCTGAAGCGTATTTGGCTGAGTGGGTGGCTCCGGGCAGTGCGAGAGGACGTAGAGGAAGCGTTCAGGCTGGTACCGGAGCTGAAGCACGTCAACTTGAGCATCTCGACCTCACCGCAGATGATCGAAGGCAAGTTCAGGGGCAAATATGGATGGCAGGACATCGTGGCACTGATGTGTGATGCGGTGGACGCAGCCAAAGAGCACGGTGCACAAACTATAGGGGTCAATGCCGAGGACGCATCGCGAACCGAGCTCGCGCAGTTGCTCGAATTTGCCGTAGCGGCACGGGAGCACGGCGCGGACCGGATACGCTACTGCGATACGCTCGGGTATGATGATCCCTTTACCATCTATGTGAAGATCAGAGCGCTCGCCGAGGCGGTCAAGATCCCCATCGAAGTGCACTGCCATAACGATCTGGGCATGGCGGTCGCTTGCTCCATTGCAGGCGCAAAGGGCGCGATCGATGCGGGTGTCGATGCGTATGTCACGACGACCGTGAATGGATTGGGGGAACGAGCGGGTAATGCGGACCTTGTTTCAACGATCCTCGCGGTGCAGAAATCCAGCGGGTTTGCCCGCACATACTATTTGGACGAGCATATCGATTTGAGCCACGCGTGGAAGATCTGCAACTATGCCTCGCTCTCTTTCCGTGTACCGATCCCCGTGAATCAACCGGCCATCGGTGCGAATGCGTTCGCGCATGAATCGGGTATTCACGCGGACGGTGCGCTGAAGGACAGCAGAAACTATGAGTTGTACGATTTCACGGAGGTTGGCCGAGGCCACATTGAGCTGATCGAGACTGGCCGGCTGATAACGACCGGCGAATACTCCGGCATTACGGGGTTCCAGAACGTTGCGGGTAAGTGTGAATTGCGATTCCGGAACGAAGATGAGGCGCGGGAGATCCTCGAACTCGTCCGGTACGCAAACGTGCACACCCAGAAGCCGGTGACGGAGGACGAGATGAAGTTCATCGCGAAGTATCCACGGCATGCAAAGCTGATCATGTCCGTGCAGCCATAACACCGGTGTGTCTGCTCGCGGAAAATATCGAAAATTTGATATAGGCGGGCCCAGTTATTTACAACGGGATTACCATGTCAGGAACCGTTACGGAAAAAATACTCGACACACATATTGTCGAGGGCACACGAGCCCCGGGTGAAGAGGTTGCGCTGAAGATCGATCAGACGCTTACTCAGGACGCAACTGGCACGATGGCGTACTTACAGTTCGAGGCCATCGGGATCCCGCGCGTGAAAACGGAGCTCAGTGTGAGTTACGTGGATCACAACACGCTACAGACGGACTTCAAGAACCCTGATGACCACCGGTACCTCCAATCCGTAGCCATGAAGTACGGTTTGTTCTTCTCACGGCCCGGAAACGGCATCTGTCATCAACTCCATCTTGAGCGGTTCGCACGACCCGGTAAGACGCTCATTGGGTCAGACAGCCACACACCAACGGCCGGTGGGATCGGCTCGTTCGCGCTCGGTGCCGGCGGGCTGGACGTCGCGGTGGCGATGGCCGGTCTGCCGTATCGGATCAAGTATCCGGAGATCGTGGGCGTGAAGCTCACCGGAAAGCTTGCGGACTGGGTTTCGGCCAAGGATGTCATCCTGGAAGTGCTCCGCAGGATCGACGTGAAGGGTGGCGTCGGCAAGGTGCTGGAGTACTTCGGGCCGGGGGTGAAGACACTGAGCGTCCCGGAACGCGCGACGATAACGAATATGGGCACCGAAACAGGCGCGACCACCAGCGTCTTCCCTAGCGACGTGGAGACCAAATCCTTTATGGACGCACAGGCACGCGGAGATCAGTGGATTCCGCTCGTTGCCGATGCCGATGCGGCATACGATGAGCTCATAGAACTTGATTTGAGCGATGTGGAGCCGCTGGTTGCCCTTCCGCACAGCCCGGGCAACGTGAAACCGGTACGAGAAGTCGCGGGGTTAGAGGTGCAGCAGGTCGCGATAGGCTCCTGCACGAACTCGTCACTGCGCGATCTGAAAATCGTCGCGAATATTCTGATGGGAAAGACCCTCGCCCAGAATCTACACCTCACCATCAATCCCGGCTCACGGCAGGTAGTCGAGCACCTGATAGCGAGCAACGAGCTGCAGTATCTCGTCGCGGCCGGTGCGCGCATGCTGGAGAACGCTTGCGGGCCCTGCATCGGCATGGGTGCCGCACCGTCCTCGCACGGCACGTCGGTGCGCACCTTTAACCGTAACTTTGAAGGGCGGAGCGGTACGAAGGACGCGGACGTGCTCCTGGTGAGCCCTGAGGTAGCCGCGGCCACGGCGATCACGGGCGTACTCACCGATCCGCGCGATCTTGGCGCATATCCACGCATAGAGATGCCGCAGCGGTTTATTATTAATGATAACCTATTCATCTCACCGCTCCCGCCTGATGAGGCAGCCCGGGTTGAAATTATTCGAGGTCCGAACATCAAGCCGCTGCCGGATTTCCCACCGCTACCCGAGACGCTCCACGGCGAGGTGCTCATCAAGGTCGGCGATAATATCACCACAGACCACATCATGCCTGCGGGGGCGAAGATCCTCCCGCTCCGAAGCAACATCCCTGCGATCTCGCAGTATGTCTTTGAAGTGATCGATCCCGAGTTCCCGGTACGGGCACTGGAGAGGGGCGGAGGATTCATCATAGGCGGCGAGAACTACGGCCAGGGCTCGAGCAGGGAGCACGCGGCGCTTGCACCTAAATACCTGGGTATTAAGGCTGTGATCGTCAAATCGTTTGCACGCATTCATTTAGCGAATCTCATTAACTTCGGCATCGTGCCGTTGACCTTTGCGGATCCTAGGGACTATGAGTCCATCGCGCAGGGCGATGCAGTAGAGGTACTCATCGGGGATCTACGGAGCAACGTGCGGCTCAGGAATCTAACGAAAGGTACTGAGATTGGGCTTACACATACGCTCTCGCAGGGTGATGCTGAGATCTTGAAGTCCGGGGGAAAACTGCCCTGGGTCAAGACGAAGCTCTGAAAGAGGAGAGAAGAGGAGGGAGTAAAAGATGGCGCAACGTGGTATTAGAGAGTATGACGCGAAGCGGATTTTGGCCCGTCATATAGAGCGGTTTTCGGGCGGAACGGTCATTTACCAGGGAAAAGTCGCTCTGGTGACACCGGAGCAGAGCATCGAAGCACTGAGTAAAGAGCAGCCCTGGCTAAAGACAGAAAAACTGACGGTGAAGCCCGACCAGCTCTTTGGTAAACGTGGCAAACACGGGCTCCTGCTGGTGGAAGTAGACTATGACGAGGCGAAGCGATGGCTCGCGGAGAAGATGAACACTGAAGTGACGGTGGGTAACTCCCGGGGTAAGCTGACGCATTTCCTCGTCCAGCCCTACATTGAGCTGGCGAAGGAGTATTACCTGGCATTCGCCGGTCATCGTGGCGGCGACTACATCCATTTCTCGACTGCCGGTGGCATGGACATCGAAGCGAACTGGGATAAAGTTACCACCGTCACGGTGCCCATTGCTGCGACGATTGAGGACGTTGATCTCACCCCAATCCTTGAGTTCGTGCGCGATGAGGACAGAGCTGCACTCAGGAACGTCGTAGCCGCGCTCTTCCGGTTCTATCGCGAGCTGCACTTCGGGTTTCTAGAGTACAATCCGTTCACCTGTACGGGCAGCGAGTTCCGGCCGGTTGATACCGTGGCGCGATTGGACGATACCGCGCAGTTCCTCTGCTCCGAGGACTGGGGCGAGGTTGAGTTCCCTGTTCCTTTCGGCCGCGAATTGCGCGCGGAGGAGCAGTACATAAAGCAACTGGATGAGAAGAGCGGATCGTCACTGAAACTGACGATACTCAACCCTCAGGGGCGCGTATGGACGATGGTCGCCGGTGGCGGCGCCAGCGTGATTTACGCAGACACCGTTGTTGATCTGGGGCTTGGCGATGAGCTGGCAAACTATGGCGAATACAGCGGCAATCCCACGACGGACGAGACTTACGAGTACGCGAAGACGCTGCTCGATCTCATGACGCGTGAGAAATCGGAGACCGGGAAGGTTCTGATCATCGGTGGTGGGATAGCGAACTTCACGGACGTGGCGAAGACCTTTGACGGAATCATCATGGCGCTGGAGCAGTACGCGGCGAAGCTCAAGGAGCATGGCATCAAGATCTACATTCGGCGTGGCGGGCCGAACTACGAGGCGGGCCTGGCGAAGATTCGCGCGGCCGGCGAGCGGCTGGAGCTCGATATGGCAGTGCACGGTCCTGACATGCACATGACGAAAGTGGTGAGTATCGCCTTGGCTGATTTAAAGGAGGTTGCTTAGCATGGCCAAGCCGGATTATGTGTTGTTTGATAGGAATACGACCGCAATCGTATTTGGCAACCAGCAAGCGGCGGTGCAGCGGATGCTCGACTTCGACTATCTCGCGGGGCGCGAGAAGCCCTCTGTTGCGGCCGTTATCAATCCCAGTGGCGGGCGCCGGGAGTACATGAAAGTCTTCTTTGGCAGTCAGGAGATCATGATCCCCGTGTACAATACGCTCGAGGCGGCCGTCGCGGAATACCCTGATGCGGACGTGGTTGTCAATTTTGCCTCATCCCGCTCGGCGTACACCGTCTCACGTGAGGTGCTCATGTGCCCGACGATCAAGACGCTCGCTATCATTGCCGAAGGTGTACCCGAACGGCAAACCCGGGAGCTCATTGCGCTAGCACAGCAGCAGGGCAAATGGATCATCGGACCGGCGACCGTGGGCGGGTTTGTCCCCGGCGCGTTCAAGATCGGTAATGCCGGTGGCGCGCTCTCCAACCTCATCATGTCGAAACTGTACCGACCAGGGAGTGTTGGCTTCGTCTCCAAGTCGGGCGGTATGCTGAACGAGATGGCGAATATGATCTCGCTGAACTCGGACGGTGTGTATGAAGGCATAGCAATTGGCGGCGATAAGTACCCCGGTTCAACGCTGATAGAGCACCTGCTGCGGTATGAGGCGAATCCGAAGATCAAGCTGATGGTCGTGCTCGGCGAAGTCGGTGGCCGGGACGAGTACGAGATCGTAGCTGCTTTGAAGGCCAGTAAAATAACGAAACCCGTGATCGCCTGGGTTACCGGAACGTCGGCGAAGATCTTCCCCACCGAGGTGCAGTTCGGCCATGCGGGCGCGATGGCACGCGGCGCTGCTGAAACAGCGGATGCGAAGAACGCGGCACTGAAGGAGGCAGGCGCGTTGGTGCCGAACTCCTATGATGATTTCGATGACCTGATTCGAACGGTCTATGAGGATCTTAAGGCCAGCGGCGTGATAGAGGAGCGGGCTGATGTGGAGCCGCGCGCAATACCGGAGGATTACGACCCGAAGAGCATGCGGCGGCCGACCAATATCGTGAGCACCATCTCGGACGATCGAGGCGAGGAGCTGGTCTACGCGGGCGTGCCCATAAGCAAAGTCATTCGTGAAGGCTTCAGCCTGGGCGATGTGATCTCGCTGCTGTGGTTCAAGAGGCGTTTGCCGAAGTACGTCACCGACTTCTTAGAGCTGGCGTTACGAATAACGGCGGATCACGGGCCCTGTGTGAGCGCAGCGCATAACGCGATAGTTACCGCGAGCGCAGGCAGGGACCTGACCGCTGCGGTAGCATCCGGTGTGCTGACCATTGGGCCGCGATTCGGGGGCGCAATCGATGATGCAGCCCGGTACTTCAAGGACGCGCGTGAGCGGGGCTTAACCGCGCGACAATTCGTCGACGAGATGAAAGCCAGGAACATCAATATACCGGGGATCGGCCATCGCGTGAAGAGCGTGCAGAATCCTGATATGCGCGTCAAACTGCTCGAGGAGTGGGCGTTTACGAACCTTCCGAAGCACGAGCTGCTCGACTTCGCGCTCGACGTGGAGCAGATAACGACCGCGAAGCGGAACAATCTCATCTTGAACGTGGACGGGTGTGTCGGGATCGTCTTCGTCGATATTTTGCACTCGACCGGTATTTACAGCGAGGAGGAGATCGATGAGATCATCAGCATCGGCACACTCAACGGCATCTTCGTCCTGGGCCGTACGATCGGGATGATCGGGCATTATTTGGACCAGAAGCGGCTCCACTCACGTTTGTACCGGCATCCCTGGGACGACGTGCTGTATATGCTGCCCGAGGAGGAGGATGTGCTGAAATACCGGGGATCTGACTGATTGATACCGTGGAGGCATGAACATGGCAAGAAAGATAGAGATGAAGACGCCGCTCGTGGATATCGACGGCGACGAGATGACGAGAGTCATCTGGGCGATGGTGAAGGAGCAGCTTCTCATGCCCTATATCGAGCTCAAAACCGAGTACTACGACCTCGGGCTGAAGAAGCGTGACGAGACCGAAGATCAGATAACTATAGAAGCCGCGGAGGCGATCAAGAAGTACGGCGTGGGCGTGAAGTGCGCGACGATCACGCCAAATGCCGCGCGCGTAAATGAATACAACTTGAAGCAGCAGTGGAAGAGCCCCAACGGCACGATCAGAGCGATCCTGGACGGCACGGTATTCCGCGCGCCAATTATGGTCAAGAACATCAAGCCGGCGGTACGGAACTGGACAAAGCCGATACATATCGGCAGGCACGCCTATGGCGATGTGTACAAGAACGCAGAGTACCGTGTGCCGGGCCCGGGCACGGCCGAACTCGTCTTTACCGACGCGCAGGGCACGGCGGTACGGGAAACGATCGAGACGTTCGATGGCCCCGGCATCATCCAGGGCATCCACAATACCGACGCTTCGATAACGAGCTTTGCCGAGGCCTGTTTCGCCTACGCGCTCGATCAGAAGGTGGATCTGTGGTTCGGTGCGAAAGATACGATATCCAAGACCTACGACAGCAATTTCAAGCGTATCTTTGACGAAGTTTACGAAGCGGAATACAGAGCAAAGTTCGACGCGGCGGGTATCGAGTATTTCTATACGCTTATTGACGATGCCGTGGCGCGGATCATGCGGTCCGGGGGCGGTATGCTCTGGGCATTGAAGAACTATGACGGCGACGTAATGTCCGATATGCTCGCCTCGGCGTACGGCAGTCTCGCAATGATGACCTCCGTGCTGGTCTCGCCACACGGGCACTTCGAGTATGAGGCCGCGCACGGCACCGTGCAGAAACATTACTACAAGTACCTCAAGGGCGAGAAGACCTCGACCAATTCAGTGGCGTTGATATTCGCGTGGACGGGCGCGTTACGGAAGCGTGGTGAGCTCGATGGTATACCCGAGCTGGTACGATTTGCGGATATGCTGGAGGCAGCGACGCTCCAGACGATTGAGGACGGCGTGATGACCGGCGACCTGGCAAAGCTGGCTGAGCCCGCAGCAAAGCGAATAGTATACACGGAGGAGTTTATTGCTGAGGTGCGGCAGAGGCATGAAGGGCGCGTTCAGTAACGCTTTTTTTTGATCGGTTACGTAGTGAAGTGAGCGAACGGCACAGTTCCGTGTATGCGTGGAGTGCAACCCTGATTTCTGGCATATGGCCCTCCACTAAAAGACCTATTCGGATACAAAAATTCGCGTACTTCCTTTCCTCATTGATCCCGATTTTTCCGCGCGGATCTCCGTACCCGTTTTCATCAGTAACTCGTTCTAACGCAGCACTTACGGTGACTTCTGTTGTTCCTGCTGCACCTTTTCAACGGCCAGGGCTTTAGCAATCCTATCGCCGTTCTTGGCGAGGAGCGAACCGATGATGGGGAGGAGGATCACGTAGACCACGATGGTTACTATCCATCTTAGTACTCCGCGGGAAAATATAAGGATTGGGAACGACCGAGCGATGAAACGGCCGGCTAAGGTCACGGGCTAGAAAAAGAGTATATATGACCGAAATGCAGGTAACTAACTACTGTGCAGGAGCAGAGCTCTCTCTGAGTGGCAGGCGAAGAAGATCATGGAGATCGAGCAGTTAAGCGCGCGTGGAAAAGAACGGACGAGCAGATTCGGGGATGATGGTCTCAGTGACAACTGCTCTTGGCGTGATTTTGCAGCACGGGGCGTGCGCGCTCGACTCGAGCGGGCACGCGAGCACTATAAAAATTTAAGTACTGAAATCACTGATATCTTTAAAGCACTGGCAAAACGGGAGATACTGAAATGGGCTTAAGTGACTTCAGTGAAGAACTCAGATCCACATTAAAATCGCTTTTACCAGCAATAGCGCTGATATTTATCTTTCAGATTTTGTTCATAAGAATGCCACTTCGAGAGTTTAGCCAGATAGTTCTGGGATTACTCTTTGCGGTAGTCGGTTTTGTACTATTTCTACAAGGTGCAAAAATAGGACTCTTACCGATGGGTGAACGCGTTGGTACTTCGCTAATAGAGCGGCATGCGCTCTCCCTGATCTTGCTATTCGGCTTTCTATTAGGGATAATGCTCACCATAGCAGAGCCAGATGTACGGTTATTAGCCTATCAGATAGAAACAGTGATGGTATCTGATATCTCACGTACTGAGATCATCTCTGTCTCAGCACTGGGACTGGGAATATTTGCACTCATCGCCCTGCTCAGGATCGTGTATGATACCCCGATCGAGTATATCCTCGTTCCGGGCTACCTCATCTGCCTGGTTCTGGCGCTCATAGCGCCTGAGGAGTTTCTGGTCAATGCTTTTGATATGGGCGCGGTGACCACAGGTCCCTTGACTGTTCCCTTTCTGATCGCCCTTGGAGTAGGCATGGCCTCCGTTCTTGGCGGCAGGACTCGGCTCAAGGCCGGGTTCGGGATTCTCGCTGCGGGCTCTATAGGGCCGATCATGGCGATCTTACTCTGGGGCATCATCCGGGGGTGGCTATGATCGACCAAGCACTTGACGTTCTGCTCGAAGTAGGTGGTGCTATACTACCGGTACTGGGTTTAATCCTCTTCTTTCAGCTCGTGGTGCTGCGAAAGATACCTCCGGACATCAGAAGTATGCTGGTTGGCGTGGTGATAGCGGTTTTCGGCTTCTTCCTGTTCCTGCTGGGTGCGAAGATGAGTCTTTTACCTATGGGCGCGCGGATAGGAGCTTTTCTCTCCGGGTGTGCTCTGCGGTGGGTGGTTCTCTTCACCCTGGTCTTCGGGATCATCGTTATTTTGGCGGAGCCGGCCGTAAAAATTCTTGCATACGAGATAGAGGAGGCCTCGTCAGGCTCTATACGCAAGAATTTCGTTCTCCCGCCCATTTCACTCGGGGTGGGATTTGCTCTGGTCTTCGGGACGTTACGGATTTTCCATGAACTCCCGTTTGTGTATATCCTGATACCCGGGTACCTGCTCGTGCTCCTGCTAACCATTTTAACACCCGCGGATTTTGTGCCGATCGCCTACGATGCCGGTGCGGTGGCTACCGGACCTATTGCTACCACCTTTGCCCTTCCGATGATGACCGGTATGGCGATCGGGTTAAAAGGCAGCGGTGCGGGCATTCTGGGGCTGGGAACGGTGGGCTTGATAGCGATGTGTCCCATAATCTTTATGTTAATCCTGGGTATTATCATAGATCTGAGGACGAAAAAGAGGAATGCATAGCGAGTGCACGTTTCAGGTAATCGTAGCTGTTGTCGAAACAGGGCGCGCGAGTGCTCTTATGGAAGTGGCGAGAGCAGCAGGTGCTGAAGGCGGTACGGTACTTCACGGTAGGGGCACCGGCGTGCATGAACATAGTAAGTTCCTGGGCATTCCAATCGAGCCGGAAAAAGAGATACTTATGATCCTGATCGAATCTACCACTACCGAATCAGTGCTTAACGCATTGGTGGTGGCTGGTGAATTGAATGAACCGGGCAAAGGAATGGCATTTGTGCTGGATGTCTCCAAGGTCGCGGGAATTTGTCACCGGGGGGATAAAGTATCTTCGTTCAGCGATTTGTTGTCATCTCGCTTCAGGGATTGGTTGTCCTCTCGCGGCCACCATCAGGACACCGACCAGCACGAGCAGCACTAGATCGGTACAGCACCAGCACTAAGGGGGAGCATCATCACGTTGTTATGCGTGGTCTACCGTGTGCCTCATCAGAATGATCTCCGATGATACTCGTCTTGCAACCCTTCAAATGGTGGAGTTGAATACCCCTAAAACAATCAGTTAACTGTTGCAGGTGTTTTTCAGGCTCCTGCAGCCCTTCTTCAAGCTCCTCAGGGGCCAGCCAGGTGATAGCATAAGTAACCAGGAGCGTTCGCGGGCTGGTCGTGACGCTCGTCGCGTCCTCGTCACTGTAGACGTAGATGCACAGTACCCCTGCCGAATCGATCAGGACGAGCACGCGCACCACCACTGTTTCCATCGCCGCTGTTTCCGTATCGAGTGCTTTTTTCACGCTCTGCAGCACGCCACGTAGCTCCGCGAGACGAGGCCGAGCACGAAATTCTGCCGTATCGCCGCATTGATGACGACACAAATCATTCTCCCTGCTTCAGCATAATGGTATGCTTGATCAGGTCGATTTCGGCTATTCGCCCCGTGACCTCGCGCGTCTCGCCCAATATCCCGGTGAGCCTGATACGGTCGCCCTCGACAACAACGCGCACGACCTCCTCCATCACTAATTCTCGGGTCTCCGTCCCCGCGCATTCTATAAAGACATTTGATTCACACATCGTTGACACCCCTCGCAATTTGTCGGTTATGAACTCTTCTCACGCCATCCAAGATATAGCTTACCGGGGGGAGGGGGTTTGCGGAAGTTTATTATATAAAAAATTATAATAATTATGCGGCTCCTACAGGAGGATTACCATCCATGAAAAATTACCAGCAGAAATTGGAAGAGGCGAAGACGCTCGCTGACGTCTTCGAGATTGTTAAGGACGGCGTTCGGAAGGTACTGCATACCGGGAGGGCGGGATTGACGCTCGGGCTCGCGGATCTCGGCAGCGATGCCAGTACCTGGGTTGGGGCATTCTATCCCATCGGCTCGAACACGATTGTGATGAACCGAACGCCCTTACAATGGATCACAAGGATGCATCCGCAGTTGTTCACCGCCTACGCCTTTCACGTTCTACTCCACGAGTATATTCATGCATTGGGGTACCCCGAGGAGGTACACACCCGCAAAATCGTCTTCTGGATCTCCCGTGAGCTCTTTGGCGAGGAGCACGTAGTCACGCAGATGTCGCGCGATATGAGCGCTTTTATTCCCCCGGTTGCGTATTCCACGGAAGAACCCATTCAGGAGAATCTCGAAGGAGTAGAACTTGAGATGGTGCCCGATTTCGATCGCTCAAGTGTCACGTATATCAGGTGATCACTTCGCTGCAGGCCCGCCCGCGCCTCCCGAGTAGGCGCGGGACGCGCTATTGCTGAGCGCTGTACGTAACGATGGCGAGTCACATCTTCTTGAGCTCGCCAATCACCTCGTTCACCTTATCAGTCACCCAGTACCGCTTCAGCGCCTTGCCCTTTGACTTCGGCTGCTCTGAGATCTCGTACTTGCTCTTCACGAATCCGTGATCTTCCAGGATACCCAAATGATAGGAGACCAGCTTCTTCTTCTTCTCCTCAAGCGCTTTACTGATCGCATTGATGTGCATCGGCTGCTCCTCAAGCAGTTCCACGATCCGAAAGCGGATGGGGTGCAAAAGGACATGCGCTTCCTTCACCAGCTCGTCATCCAGTTTCATCGTCTATCCTTAGTAACTAAAAGTATAAAAACATTTTATATCACATTCTCATTTGTCATGGGGGTCACTCATTAGTATACCTGCCCGAATTGGGGCAACAACTATAATATGGGTCGCCACCAAAGGGGAATGTGGATCTGAAAGTGGAACAGGAAAGAAGCGAACGCATGAAAGTCGTTATCTCGCTGGGAGGCCTATTCTTCTCTGAGGTCGAGAAACTCAAGGACGTGGCGGCGATTCTAGATGAACTTGCTCGCTCGTGCACGCTCTGCGTCGTTACGGGTGGCGGCGCTCATGCCCGAGAGTATATCGCTCGCGCGCGGGCGCTGGGCGCGAACGAAGCATTCTGCGATTATCTCGGGATCGCGGTCACCCGGATCAATGCGAAGTTGCTCATTGCCGCGCTGCACGATGCTTATCCCGAACCGTTCCGTGATTATAAAGCGGCTGCCATGGCGCACCGGAGTGGCCCGGAGCGGCGAATAGTAGTGATGGGCGGTGTAAGCCCCGGTTACACCACCGATGCGGTCGCGGCGCTCCTCGCCGACTATCTTCATGCCGAGTTACTCCTCATTGTAACCTCGGTCGATGGCGTTTATGATAGTGACCCGCAGGTCAATCCGACCGCGCGGAAATACGATAAACTCAGCCCGACCGAGCTCGTGGCACTCACGATGAAAGCAGAACTAAAGGCCGGCTCACGCATCGTGATCGACCCGGTTGCCGCGAAGCTTATAGAGCGGAGCGGGATACGGACGATCGTGATCGACGGTCGCAATCCCGGCGCGATCATCGATGCTGTGCACGGCACGCATCATGGCACGGAGATCTCGGAATCTCGGTGAGCTTACGTCCGTGACGGATTGAGCACGTGGAGGCCACGCTCTGCCGCAGCCGTTTCGATATCGCCGCGCTTGCGCTTACCCACCGTCGCGGCAATTCGGACGGCAGTGCCCGCTGCCGCCGCCTGGAGCTCTTCGGCGTTATGAACGAGCAGTTCCCGAACGCCAGAAGGATGCAAACCGCGATCTTCCTTCTTTCGCCGATAGCCCACTGTCACGCGCGGACCCTTCGCCGCGATGTGCTCCCGCATCTTGTTATCATGCCCGCGGGGCCTTCGCCAGCTCTTGCTCAGCTTCTTCTTCGTGCGCCATCCATAACGCTCAAATTTGATCCTTCTTCGCTTCGTCATCGCGCCGCTTCCTTCTCATAAACAGGAGGTTATACAAAAAGAACTTTTCATCTCTGAGGACGACCCTGCACCGTCACACACGCAAACTCACAGCCGCACGAGCGTGATGTCCGCGATGTGGTTCACGTGCTTTATCTCGTCTATAATCGCCTCACTGACCATACTGTCCACATTGATCACCATAACCGCGTCGCCACCGATCTTCTCTCTTCCCACCTGCATCCCCGCGATGTTGATGCCGTTATCACCGAGAATCGTGCATACCGGGCCGATCACCCGTGGTTTGTCGATAAAGGAGCAGATGAGCATGTAGCCGGAGGGCACTGCATCCACCCGGTGTCCGTTAAGCTGTACGATGCGTGGATCATCCTTTCCGAAGAGTGTGCCGGCCACCGTCCGCTTCAGTTCCTGGTCTTTCGTCCGCGTGGTCGTGATTAGACTGATCAATGAGCAAAAATTCACAATCTCTTTCGTCTTGCTCTCGATTACTTTGATTCCGAACTTCTTCGCGATCACCTCAGCGTTGAGGTAATTCACGCCATCGGTGAAGAGCGAGAGAAAGCTCTTCAGGATCGCCAGGGTCAGGAACCGTGTGTTCTTCCCGATGCCCGTTTCCGCAGTTCCCAACTCGCCCTCATAAGCGATCTCAAATTGCTCGATACGTCCCGCTGGGGGGACCAGTTGCGCCGCGAGCAGGCCCAGCTTCTCGCCCAGGTGTAAATAGGGCTTTAAGGCGTCCATGATCGCCTCGTCGACATAGATCATGTTCACCGCGTTCCGGACCGGTTTGTTCTGCAACGCCGCGATAACCTCATCTGCAATGACGAGAGCTGCGGTCCTCTGCGCTTCCGTCGTTGACGCGCCCAGATGCGGCGTCACCACCACTTCCTCCAGCTCCAACAATTCACGCTCCTCCGGTGGCTCCTGCTCGAAGACGTCGAGCGCCGCGCCGGCTACCTTGCCGCTCTTGATCGCCTCTTTCAAGGCCTTCTCATCAATAACGCCACCGCGTGCACAGTTCACAATGCGGACACCGTCCTTCATCATCGCGAATGCCTCGGCGCCGATGAGGTGACGGGTATCTTTGTTCAGGGGCGTATGAAGGCTGATGAAATCCGCAGCCTTGAGGACTTCGGATAAACTGGCGAGCGTGATACCGAGCTCCTTCGCCCGCTCCTCGGTTATGAACGGATCATAAGCGAGCACCTTCATCGCAAGACCGGTAGCGCGCTTCGCCACTTCACCCCCCACGCGGCCCAGCCCGATGACGCCCAGCACTTTGCCGTTGACCTCGGTGCCCATATACTGCTTCCGGTCCCACTTCCCGGACTTGAGCGATAGATTCGCGGCCGGGATCTTCCGTGCGAGACTGAGCATCATGGCAATCGTGTGCTCAGCCGCGGAGATCGTATTAGCTTCCGGTGAGTTCACCACCAGAATGCCCTTCTCCGTCGCTGTCTCCACAGCGATGTTATCAACGCCGACGCCCGCTCGCCCGATCACCTTCAACCGGCCAGCGCTTCCTGCATCCACGATCTCCTGCGTCACCTTCGTGCCGCTCCGGATAACGATCGCGTCATAGTTAGGGATACGTTCTTTCAATTCCTCTTTGCTTAATCCTAATGCTACATCAACATCGGCAAACTCTTGCAGCTTGGTAACTCCCTCTTTTGAGAGATTATCGGTTATAATCACCCTTTTGGGTTCCTGCTCTTTTCCTTCCATCTACCCTCACCCGCTCGTTGCTCTCACGATCTAACACCAGATAAGAGACCGAGTAAGATATAAGTTCGCGGAAGAAGATTCTTACGCTGCGGGAAGACAATGCCCTGGAGCTGTTCTCAGGTGCGTCCGCGAGTGACTGGAAGGGTAAACCTAAAGGCAAGTAGTAATAAGTACCTAACTACAGTACAGACTGGACGGCGAGGTTGGTATGATGACGGTAATTGAGATAAGAGATCTTAAGGCGCGGGAAATTCTGGATTCGCGGGGGAACCCGACCGTAGAGGTGGATGTGCGCACGGCGAGCGGTTTTGGCCGGGCGAGCGTGCCTTCAGGAGCATCAACGGGTAGTAAAGAGGCGGTAGAGAAGCGAGACGGCGATAAGAAGCGCTACAACGGTAAGGGCGTGCTCAAGGCGGTGGAAGCCGTGAATACCGTGATCAAAAATGCGCTCACGGGCGAGAACGCGCTCGATCAGCGCGGAATCGATATGCTGCTGCTCGAACTGGATGGCACGGAGAATAAAGCGAAACTCGGTGCCAACGCGATAATAGGCACCTCGATGGCGGTCTGCAAAGCCGCGGCAGATTCCGTACAGAAACCGCTCTTCACGTACATCGCGGAAGATGTTGCGGGCATGCACCTCACGCATGAGCTTCCGGTGCCGATGATGAATGTGATCAATGGCGGTCAGCACGCGGGTAACGAGCTGAGCATCCAGGAGTTTCTCATCCTGCCCATGGGCTTCGAGCGCTTCCGGGACAGCTTACGGGCAGGTGTAGAGACCTATCATGCGCTGAAACGGGTGTTGGGCGAGCGGCACGGTAAAATCGCGACGAACGTGGGTGATGAGGGCGGCTATGCACCGCCGATGCGTGAGACGCGGCAGCCACTCGATGCGATAACGGACGCCATAGCCGAAGCGGGCTATGCTGAGCATGAGATACGGTTGGGCATGGACGCGGCCGCATCGTCGTTCTTCGACGCAGGAACGGGGAAGTACCAGATCGATGGCGTTCTGAAGGAGGGCACGGAACTCCTTGACGTTTATAAAGAGCTGGTGGCGAGCTATCCGATCGCGCTGCTCGAAGACCCGTTTGAAGAGGAATCCTTCGCGCTCTTTGCCAA
Source organism: Methanomicrobia archaeon (assembly GCA_011049045.1). Lineage (NCBI taxonomy): Archaea > Methanobacteriati > Methanobacteriota > Methanomicrobia > Methanomicrobia archaeon. Next base: position 31,612 of record DSCO01000061.1, read on the forward strand.
GCTCACCGCGCAGCTCCCCGGGACCATCATCGTCGGCGATGACCTCTTCGTAACGAACGTCAAGCGGCTGGCGCAGGGGGTACAGCAGCATGCCGCGAACGCCGTTCTCCTGAAATTGAATCAAATCGGAACGATCTCGGAGACGCTGGATACGATCCGATTGGCAAATCAAAACGGCTACAAGAAAGTGGTGAGCCATCGCTCGGGCGAGACAGAGGACTCAATGATCGCGGACTTCTCGGTCGCGATCAATGCGGAGATCATCAAGACCGGCGCGCCAGCACGCAGCGAGCGAACGAGCAAATATAATCAATTACTGCGCATCGAGGAGGCGATGGGCGAGGCAGCACGGAGTAAAGGGCCATCTTTACGTCACTGAACGAGGCACGTCACACGTCACAACAAGTAAGCAAACAACTATGCGTGTAAGCTATCCCTTCGATGGTGCGCGATACGAAGCGGCATCGCACTGTCAGCGTGAATGGGGCATTGAGCTCGTCCAGGAGTTACCGCTGAGCGGGGACGAAGCTATTCTTGACCTTGGCTGCGGAAATGGTATAATTACACGAGCACTTGCCGATCGCGTTCCGCACGGCCGCGTGGTCGGTGTTGACAGCTCGCCATCAATGCTGAAAGCGGCGGAGGCGCATAAAACAGCCAATATGGAGCTCAAGCTACTCGACATTGCTGATATCGCCTTTGCTGCGGAATTTAACGTGATATTCTCAAATGCGGCACTACACTGGGTTCTGGACCATGGGAAACTGCTGAGGCGGATCTGCGAGGCGCTCAAACCCCGCGGCTTCGTGCGCGTGCAATTTGGCGGCGCGGGCAACATTGTTCATCTCATCGCAATAGTGAGAGAAGTTCTGAGCGATCCCGAGTACGCTCCGTGGTTTGTGCTGTTTCGCTGGCCGTGGTATATGCCGTTTGTTGAGGATTACGAAGCGCTGCTGGCGCAGACCGAGTTCCGGCAGTATCGCGTGTGGATGGCGAACAGGGACCGGCAGTTTACCGACGAGCAGGAACTGATTCATATGGTGGAGGAGGCGGGGCTCGTTCCGTTTCTCGCGGCGCTGCCAGATGAGAAGAAGCCGCGTTTCCGGGACACGGTCATCGAGCGCCTGATCGCGCGGACAAGACAGCCGGATGGGCGTTGTTTTGAAACGTTTCGGCGGATAAATGTATATGCAGAGAAATGAGGTCTGTCGAAGCGAAGAGACCGGGAACTAGGGCTGGATGCTCTTAAAGACGCTCACACTGCGGAACTATCGGAAGTACAAGGATGCTTCGGTTGAGTTCCCGGATGGCGTTATCGGCATTATTGGATTGAACGGCGTGGGGAAGACCACGCTGGTAGAAGCGATCGGTTGGGCGCTATTCGGCCATCATGCGGCGCGAACGACGAAAGAGCTGATCAAGCGCGAGGGGGCGTCACCGCACGAGCCCTGCCGTGTGACTTTGGAGTTTGAACTCGAAAGCGATCGGTATGCCGTTGTCCGTGAGATGGCGGGCAAGACGCTGGTGCCGAAGGCGAGCCTGAAGATTAACGGCAAGCTCGTTACGAGTAATGCCGATGAGGTCACCGCGGTACTCCGGGATAAGATCGGCATGGATTATCTGGCCTTCTTCACCTCGGTCTTCGCGCGGCAGAAGGAGTTGAATGCGCTCTCGGTAATGAAAGCGGCGGAGCGGAAGAAGCTCGTGCTGCGTATGCTCGGCATTGAACGGATCGAGCAGGGCATCCAGAAGATACGGGAGGAGAAACGCGGCAAGGAGAAGCGGATCGAGGGCATCAGATCGGCATTACTTGATAAAGAAGGTCGGAAGAAGCTCGACGTGCTCACCGGCAAGCAGGAGGATCTGGTGCAGGAGCATGAGCGGCTCATGCCGATTATCGCCGAACTTGAAGCGGCGACGCGCAGGAAAGAAGCGGAAGTAGCGGACGCGAAGAAGATCTTAGAGATCGCAACGAAGACCTACGAGGAGTATATCGAGCTGAGCACGAAGTTACGTGCGTGTGAGATGGAACTGAGGACTATTAGGAAACAGCGTGCGGAGAAGGCGCGTGAGCTCGCCGAGTTGAACCTGAAGCAGAACCGGCTGGAGACGATAGCCGGTAAAGAAGCGCATTATTTCCAGATCCGCGATCAGAAGGCGCAGCTGGAGACGCAGCGTGAGCAGTATCAGCGGAAGCAGGAATTAGAAGCGCGAGATCGGAAGACGGCGCACGAGCTTCAGAACCGCACTGAGAAGCTCAAAGGACTGCAGGAGCAGGTAACCACATTTCACGGTGTTGAGGATGAGCTGAGATCGGTCAAAGCCGAATTGGAGACGCTCCAGAAGCAGAAAGCGCGGCTTCACACGGCGCTTGGCGCGCTTAAATCGCAGCTACTCCAGGTGAAGAAGGAGATCGAAGAGCAGACGAAGAAGCAGCAGCGGATTGCTGATTTAGGTCCGGAGAGCGACTGCCCGCTCTGCGAGCGTACTCTGGGCACGCACTATGAAGCTTTACTCACCAAACTCGAAGGCGAGCTGGAAATCAAGCGTAACGCCTTGAAATCGCTCTTTACGGCGTACAAGCGCGAGAAAGTAGAGCTCGCGGTGACGGAACGAGCAGAGGAGACTCAGACGAAGGAGTTGAGCGCGCAAGAGCACCGCATGACTGAGCTGCGTGCTCTGGAGATGCATATCGCCCATGAAGCGCGCGAAGTAACAAGATGGCAGGCAGAGCTGGCATCGATCCAGAGCGATTTGAGCCCGTTAAAAATGCTCCAATTCGATGCCGCTGCGTATACGGATGTCCTTACGAGATTAACCGAGCTCGAAGTGGTGTACCGCGAACTACTGGGGTTGCGAGCTGAGACAAAACGGATCGCGGGGGTGGAACAGGCCATTCACGAACTCGCGGAGCTGGAAGAAACGACTGAGCGAGCTCAGGCAGCAGTACAGCAGCAGATAGCTGATTTGGGCTTCGACAAGCGTGATTATGAGGTGAAGAAGGCTGATTACGAACGTACAAGGGACGAACTGAGCGACTCAAAGCTCGCGTTATTAGCAAAGCGGAATGAGCTTGAGAACGTGCGTCGCGAAGCGAACCGTGTCTCGGAAGAGATCGCGGAGCAGCAGCGGCTCATGGCCGAGCAGGAGCAGGAAGCGACCGAGGTGAGTTATCTCAGCGTGCTGGAGCAGCTCATGAGCGAGTTCAAGCTCTTCATGGTCGGGCGAATCCGGCCGATGCTCTCTGATTACGCGTCCGATATGCTGCGACGGTTGACAGACGGCAAGTACAGTACGATGGAGCTGGATGAGAACTACGATATTTACCTGTACGACGAAGGCACGGCATACGAACTCAATCGGTTCTCAGGCGGTGAGGAGGATCTGGCGAACCTCAGTCTCCGGTTAGCGATCTCCGCGGTCGTTACCGAACGCAGCGCGATTCAGACCAATTTCATCATTCTGGACGAGATCTTTGGCTCGCAGGACGCATTCCGTAAGCGGAACATCATCCAGGCGCTGAACGCGCTCTCGAAGAAGTTCCGCCAGATCTTCCTGATTACGCATATCGAGGACGTGCGGGATTATATGGAGCACGTGCTGCGGGTGACGGAGGATGAAGACGGGGTGAGCTGGGTGAGCTGGGGCGAATGAGCTATGTATGAGCTTTTGAGCTTTTTGCACGTACTGCCATCAGAGTACGATGAGCCGCGCGCATCACCACGGCCCGTACTCAGTTCTTGCTGAATTCCGCAGCGATCGCGTCTCTGAAGAGCTTTGCAAAACGATCGAGCCGTTCTTCTTTCTCTTTCCGGCTCTTCTCCCCTAAGTCCTGGCGCGACTTCTCCACGATCTCATCAAAAACTGCCTGATCGCGAATATCAACGCCTTCTCGGTCGTAATAGAGCAGAAGCGTTTTCAGGTGGATCTCCGGAAACTGCCGGCAGCCCGCATAATACGCGATGAAACGCACCTCGAGGATATGGTGCACGGGATCGATATTCACCACCTCGAGATTCTCATGGCCCAATTCCTGGAGCAGCTCACTCAATTTCTGCTTGTAGCGCTTCAAGAACTCCTTATCGGTTTCGATCTGCTCGATGAGCTCAGGAGGCAATTGAGAGGGCTCATAGCGGAGCCTATACCCGATCTTGACCGCTTTATACACTTCCTTCGAGATCACGCTATCGAGCAGCTCATCCAGTTGCATTCGCTCTTCTCTATAGTGCTGGTATTACGAAAGGAGTACTATCCTCAAGTAACAGAACCGCAACATCTCAACTACAGCTGGTCTGTTTTACCCGTTTAAATAATTTTCCTTTGCCTTCAGTTTCAGATATAAGAGTTCTCCACGGCCACGCGTCTTGATGATCATCGTCTGCACCCAAAGCGCGTTCTTAATATGCGGATTCCAGAGTAAGGAAAAGAGCAAAGTGTTTTTGCCGCACCTTCATAGCTTTGCGTTCATTCCCGTGAAATCGTAGGTATCCCGTCTTCGTGCCGCTTGCCTGAAAAAGTATCTCTCGGATGTACCAAAACGAGTTCGCCACCGCTTCAATCGCATAGACCGCTTCGTTCTTCACCTTCCCGAACTCGCGCCTTAGGCGTCAACCGGGAAAAACGCTGAAGAGGCGTAAAAAACAGTTAATAGATCAGAAAGAGACAAAAGGCCATAGGACAAAAAAATTTAGGTCGTATTTATAAAAGATTAAGTCGTAAAGCGTAACACGGAAAAAGCGGAGGCGATGAAAAGTGGCAGAAGAAGTGGATGAAAAAGGTGAAAGAGGCGCGGATTCCGCGGTCGTTTTGATAGGGCACGGTAGCACGCTGCCGTACAATAAAGAAGTCCTTGAAGAGCTAGGGAAGCGGATAGAGATGCGAGAGATATATAAAACGGTCAGGGTGGCCTTCATGCAGTTGAACTCCCCGAACATTGAAGACGTGCTGAGAGACCTCGCGGAAGAAGGAACTAAGAAAATAGTGGCCCAACCCGTTTTTTTAGCCGACGGGGTCCATACAACGGAGGACATTCCGGAAAAGTTGAAAATAGCCTTTGAAGGTCCATGGGCGAATTTGGGCAGAGATGTTAAGCTCGTTTACGCAAAGCCAATAGGTGCGGATGAGCGGATCGTGGATATCTTGCTGGATCGTCTGAAAGCAGCTATGGGCGAGTGAAGGGGTGACGATTAACCGTTAAAGACCAAATCATTCAGCTACGAAGTTGATAAGACACCCCGTTTCCTTTTATTCTATTTTTTGCTCTTCTCCAACTGTAGTAACGAACAGAGGAGATAAAACTACAGCGGGAGAAGTTATTTTTGAGGGAAGATACCTCGACTGAAGCTCTCTCCCTTATTCAGAAACCTCTTTAATTTTCGCGGTTTCACGCTCTGCCACCTCCGCGAAGACAAGCATCGGGTGCCAAGTTTGGATCATACACGTACGACTGCCGATTGCCCCGTCTGTGATAAGTAAGCGCTGCGCTTCCCGTGCGGATACTCCATCCGGTGGATCAGCGACCTCGATCTCAGCCCGAAGCCGTGCTTCCTCCTCTTCACTGCGCTGAACGGAAGATCCGGTGCCGTCCGGCTCCGACTACGCGGCGTCGAGCACCTCGACTTCGTGGGACAGGTGCAGACCCTCTACCAAGCCCTTTGAGGACCACCTGAGCGTGCTCTGCGAGGAGACCTGGACATCAGACGCGACGTCTGGGTCGGCGAGACGCGGCGGACGGAAGCGCTCGCTCGACACCCATTCCCTAAAATCGGCGTAGTAAGAAAAAAATAGAAAAGCTTATATGTATCCTCGACATTCTGAAAATTACGTGACACTTTTAGAGCGAAAATATAAAAAGTGTCGGATAGATGCGATACGAAAAACAAAAGGAGGTGAAAAAGAAGATGAGCATCCGGTGGTTCCGCGACCTCGATCTCGGCCCGAAGCCGTGCTTCCTCCTCTTCACTGCGCTGAACGAAAGATCAGGTGCCGTCCGGCTCCGACTACGCGGCGTGGAGCACCTCGACTTCGTGGACAGGTGCAAACCCTCTACCAAGCCCTTTGAGGATTACCTGAGCGTGCTCTGCGAGGAGACCGGGACATCAGACGCGGCGGACGGAAGCGCTCGCTCGACACCCACTCCCTAAAATCGGCGTTGTAAGAAAAAAATAGAAAATTTTATATGTACCCTCGACATTTTAAAAATAATGTGACACTTTAGTCATAAGATATAAAAAAATGTATAAAGGAGGTAAATAGATGCATATACCTGACGGATTTTTGGATCTTTGGATATGCGCTGTGATGTATATCATCTCAGCGACGGTGATTGGATATTCAGTCAAGAAACTGAAAGATAAGTTGGAGGCCCCACAAGTCCCGTTGATCGGTATAGTAGGGGCGGGAATTTTCGCAGCACAGATGCTCAACTGGCCAATTCCTGGAGGGACAAGTGCGCATTTCGTTGGAGGAGCGATTGCGGGGATACTCCTTGGACCCTATGCGGGGTGCTTATCAATGGTTTCGGTCCTGACTATTCAATGCCTGGTGTTTGGAGATGGCGGGATTACTGCACTTGGAGCGAACATTTTCAACATGGCGATAGTGGATGTATTCGTCGGCTACGGGATCTTTAAAGCGCTACGGCGATACAACCAGGATGTATCACTATTTTTGGCTGGTTGGATCGGGATTTGGCTTGGTGCACTTGCTGCTGGCGTTGAGATAGGAGTATCTTCGATCTTCGCATATGGACTAATGACCACTGTACCAGTGATGGGCATCTGGCATGGCGCTCTGGGAATCATCGAAGGAATCATCACCATGCTGGCGGTCAGATATGTCCTCGTTAAACAACCAGACTTTGTCCCCTTACCAAAGGAGGTGAGGGGATAGGCATGGAAGTAAAAGAAGGGCTGCGCAAATGGAGGAAGGTGCTCATCGTTATCGCAGTGATGATCTTGTTATCGCCATTTTTTGCATGGGCAGCGGAGGTTGTAGGATACGCAGAACCGCTTGAAAGTGCTGCAGAACACTTGGGGGCGATGGAACACGAATCCGCAATAATATCGGGGCTAATCCCGGATTACACAATCCCGGGGGGTAACCCTTATGCCTCAGCGATAGTAGCGGGCATAGTGGGTTGTCTCATTGTTCTGGGTCTGGGTTTGGTGCTGGGCAAAGTGCTCGAAAGGAGGGAAAATGGTCGAACTCGCTGGCACGATTAAAGTAATCTCGAAATTGCTCAGGGATTTCCTGGTTGCGGAGGAATATGCATACAGAGAGGGATTCCTCCAAGGTGTGGATCAAAAAGTGAAATTAATGGCGATACTTCTGCTGATCGTGCTGGCAGTTTCGACACAAGACATCTTTTTCCTCCTTCTTCTTTTTTTATTCTCGCTTGCAATGGTTTTACGCTCAAATATATCGTTGAAGATGTATCTTCCGCGGTTTGGGTTTATTCCACTCTTTGCGTTCATCATCGTTCTTCCCTGGATTTTTTTGATACCCGATCAGCCGATCTTCACATTGCTTGGACTTAACGTCACGATGCCAGGCATCATGTATGTGATAACATTCACGCTCCGGGTGACGGCATGCGTATCCTGTGTATCTCTTCTGTTATTCACCACCAGGGTATCAGATTTGCTCCATACATTAAAATCGCTGAAAATTCCTGATCCGTTGGTGGATATGTTTGGACTGGTATATCGCTATCTCTTCACTTTTCTATCTGAATTAGAGAGAATGCTTCTGGGAAGGGAATGTAGGGTAGTTTCTGATCAAAGGCTGCTCAAGAATTGGAGGGACGGTGGTAACGTGGTTGGCAACTTCTTATCTCGGACGTTTTCTCGTGGTGAGAACGTTTATAAGGCGATGAGGGCGAGGGGATATGACGGGAGTTTCAAAACATATCCGCGAAATGATAAAATCGGAAAAAAAAGTATAGTTTTTATGGCTTTGGTGGGGATAATGGTGGGAATATGGCTCGTGACAAGGTTATAGAAGCAAGGAACCTGAAGTATCGGTACCCGGATGGGACTATTGGCATAGAGAAAGTGGATTTTGAGTTGTGGAGTGGCGAGAAAGTAGCGATTATCGGTCCAAATGGCTCGGGGAAGAGCACCCTTTTAGAAGTCCTCGCGGGTTTGATAGAGCCTACCGAAGGATATGTGAAGTTCTTTGGAAAGGAATCAATAGACCAGTACGAATTGAGAAGGCGTGTGGGTGTAATGCTCCAAAATCCTGACGACGTTTTATTCAATCCAACGGTGAGAGAAGATCTGGAGTTTGGGCCGGCGCAACTCCAGATACCAAAAGAAGAGTTTAATAAGATACTTGAGGAGATCTCGCAACTCCTGGACTTGAAGCCTTATCTAAATAAGCCGCCATTCAGACTGAGCAAGGGTGAGAAACAGAAAGCTGCGCTCGGAAGTGTTTTAGCACTAAAGCCTGAAGTTCTTCTCTTGGACGAGCCGTTCTCCGCTGTGGACATCGGCAGTAAGCAATCCATGATACGATATCTGAACCGCTTGAATGAGGGCGGAGTTACCATCGTAGTGACCGCACACGATCTTACGACAGTTCCATTAATAGCGGACCGCGTTTACCTCCTGAACAAGCGCGTAATGGCAATGGGTTCCACCAGAGATACCCTGACCAATGCAGAATTGCTAAAAAATAACGGGCTTGAGGTTCCCCCGCTTGTGGAACTCGGGCTAAGGCTCGGCATAAATACGATGCCGTTAACCGTTGACGAAGCCGTGAAAAGGTTGCAGGAGGAATTTGATAAGAGCTAACCGTGTAACCACCGCCTCTTTGGAATAAGAGTTGAATGAATCAAAAGCTGCTTTAGTAAGAAAAATAGAAAAACATATATATATATCGTTATATAAAAAATATTAAATAGCATCTATGGTATGGAAATGATGGAGAAAAGTATGAGAACCCTTGCAAGGTTAGAAGTCTTGAAGGAAAAAAGAGAGGTGAAAAATGAAAGAGCAAGGTGAAAAGATACTATTTAGAGAAGAGATAGAGGATTTAATAGAAAACGGGGATCTAAAGGGCTTGCTTGAGAAAAGCGGTGAATTGCATGGCCATTTGTGTAGCTATTCAGCATACGGAGTCAAGGCGGGCTATATTGCCATGTGCGAGTTGGGGTTCAGAAATAGAGGCATGGAAGAACTTGTGGCAATTGTCGAAACCAATAATTGCTTCAGTGATGGCATTCAACTCGTAACCGGCTGCACTTTCGGAAATAACGGGCTTATATTCAGAGATTATGGGAAAACCGCCGTAACCGTAGCGAAACGGGACGGGACTGCGATAAGAATCGTTTTAAGCCCTGATGTTGACGCTCGTCGTGCACAAGAGTATCCAGAAGCACATGAGCTGTTCGATAAGATCGTGGCTAAGCGCGAAAAGGCAACACCCGAGGAGCATAAAAGGTTGATGCAGCTATTTGCAGAAATCTCAATCGCGGAATTGGAAAAACCCGCGGATGAAATTTTTCTCATAAAGCGCCTGAACATTAGAGTGCCTGAGTACGCCCCAATATTTGATTCGGTGACGTGTTCGATTTGTGGCGAGAGCTTGATGAAAACGCGTGCTGTAATCGAGAATGGGAAATATTTTTGTATCCCGTGCTCCAACCGTGAATTCTATCAGATGGACGGGTCTGGCATTTCCTTCATGGACAAGGGGGGTCGGCAACGATGAAGAATAAAGCCATTCCATTTTTAACGCTAGTATCAGTTTCAATTCTCCTGATCTCTTCAGTACCGGGCTTGTCCGTCGCCAGCGCAGGTCCTGAAGATGCAAAGGCTGGTGAAGTGAGCTACACAATTGCGGATCCCACGGGTGATTACGGCTATCCCTCTCCTTATGGACACTATCCACGGGGTCCGGGGTACGTAAGAATGAGTTTCATCTTCGACACCTTATTATGGAAGAATGCAGAAGGCTTTGTGCCTGCTTTAGCTGAAGATTGGAACTACATCGCAGCCGAGAATGCGTATGTTTTCCATTTACGTAAAGGCGTTACCTGGCACGATGGGGAGAAGTTTTCGGCAGAGGATGTCGCTTTCACCTTTAATTATGTTAAGGAACACCCCAGTTGGTGGGTGGACATTCCCTATGTAAAGCAGGTAGAGGTACTTGACGAATATACGGTAAAAATTTACTTGACGGAGCAAATCGCTTCCTTTCTGAACGATGACGCAGGCCAATTAGCCATTCTTCCACAACATATATGGCAGGACGTCAAGAATCCTAGCAAATTCATGGAACCGGAAGCGCTGATAGGGACAGGGCCCTTCAAGCTTGTTGATTACAGCAAAACTCATGGTTCCTACCTCTTTGAAGCTTACGAAGATTACTATCTGGGAAAACCTGAAATAGAGCGATTGATGTTTGTCAAAATCAGTGAGGAGATGGCTTCTACTGCATTAATAAGAGGAGTAGTCAACGCTACTGCAATACCACCGGAAACCGTGGAAAAGGTTAAAGGGAAGGACTTCACGTTAATAAGCCAATCAGGGGATTGGAATGTCAAGCTCATGATAAACCACGAAAAGGAGCCAATGTCTTCTAAAGAGTTCAGACACGCCCTCGCCTATGCAATAAACAGGAGTGAACTGGTGGAAATCGCACAACGAGGTCAAGCTATTCGAGGAAGCCCCGGCTTACTCTCTCCTACCAGTCCGTACTACAACCCGGACATCGTAACGTATGACTACAATCCAGAGCGTGCAAAAGACCTTTTGGAAAGCATGGGGTACCAATTGAAAGACGACGGCTACTACTGGAAAGATGAAGAAATGCTTGAACTCGAACTCATAACGACCCCGCAAATGGGTTTTGAACGTGTTGCCGAGATAATGGCGCAGCAGTTGGAGGAAGTAGGCATAAAAGTCAATATCAGGAGCCTTGAATCGAAAACACTTGATAGCAGGGTCATAAACCGGCAATTCGATGTGGCTATAAACGGACATGGCGGGATCGGCGGCGATCCGTCAATCCTGAACAAAGTCATTCTTGGCACGTTTGGCTACAGTGCGAATTACACGAAAAATGAGACCTTGAACCAGTTGCTCGAAGCACATTTGCATGAGATGGACGAGGAAAAGAGGAAGGAGATAGTGCGTGAAATTCAGGCGATTTACGCAGAGGAACTCCCTGCTTTGACGCTTTACTATCCGACGTGGTACTGGGGACATGACGGCAGCGTTGACATTTATTACACCAGGGGCGGTATTGCAAGGGGAATACCCATCCCTCTGAACAAGCTGGCTCTTATGGACTACAAAGCAACGGCGAATACTCCGGCATCCACAGCCACGAAAGCACCAGTACCGGGATTTGAACTCGCGCTTTCGCTACTTGTACTCATTACAGTGGCGTTTCTGAAAAGAAGACGGTGATAGCGTTGCCCGTAAAAATAGGAGCACCAAAAATTGGTAACTATGTTATAGCCTTCCTCACAATACTGGCTCTCAATTTTTTACTCCCGAGGATGATGCCAAGTGACCCGCTTACCGCCATCTGCGGCGAAGAAGTTTTTGTGGAGATGACGCCGGGAACTGAGAACCGAACTCATGCACCGTTTTGCTTTGGATGAACCACTCTGGAGACAGTTCTTCGTTTATCTCACAAGCATTCTACGTGGCGATTTTGGATATTCCTACTACTATAACGCACCGGTATTGGACGTGATCCTTGAAGCTCTCCCCTGGACCTTACTGCTTCTTGGCTCATCGCTCGTTCTTTCCACGTTACTGAGCATAATTATGGGGATAGAATCCGGCTGGCGACGAGGCAGAAACAGTGATAAATTCTTGCTCACCGCAACCATGATTATGAATGGTTTTCCGAATTTCTTCATTGGCATTATTCTGCTGCTCTTGTTTGGCGTTTATCTTGGCATTCTACCGCTTCAGGGCGCCCAAACCCCTTATTCCGATCTATCAGGTCTCACGCTCCTGCTTAATAGAGCCACGCACCTTGTCTTACCTCTTACGGCATTGACCTTAGCCCAGATCCCTAGCTCTTATCTCCTAATGCGGAATACGATGATTACAACGCTAAAAGAGCCTTTTATCCTGACCGCAAAAGCAAAAGGTCTATCAGAGGCGTCAGTGCGGTATAGACACGCGGGTAGAAATGCAATGCTTCCGATTGTCACCACGACGGGCGTAAGAGTGGAAGTGATTGTTACGGGTGCGCTTTTCATCGAAACGATCTTCTCCTATCCTGGTGTGGGACTGTTGATATACAACTCGCTGCTTATGCGGGATTATCCGATTCTGCAAGGCGCGTTCTTCATTGTAACGGTTTTTGTTATAGCTGCCAACTTCTTCGTTGATTCGCTCTATACAAAGATCGATCCGCGAATAGGGATAGGAGATAGCGTAGAACATGCACATTAACTACTGGAAAGAGCTGAAAAAGAGCACCTTTGGAATGATCGGGTTAGCTCTGCTTATCTTAATCGTCATTATTGCGGTATTGTCGCCTCTTCTTGCTCGATATGACCCGGGTGAGCCAAGCCACGCAGCCCTTAAACCCCCGTCCAACGAGCATTGGTTGGGAACAAACGATGTGGGACAGGATATTTGGAGTCGTCTACTTTACGGGGCGAAAAACACGCTCTTAGTGGCTCTAGGTGTGGGCGTGCTAACAACCCTTATCGGTACCGTCATCGGAGCATCGACTGCGCTCGTCGGTGGCTTATACGAAAGAATAATGATGAGAGCGGTAGATGCCCTCATTGCGATTCCCGCGGTTATTGTTATCATTTTAGTCGCAGCCTATGTCCTGCCGAATGTCTGGATACTTATTCTTCTCATTTCTGTCCTAACCTGGCAGGGCGGGGCGAGACTGGTAAGAGCTCAAACACTGTCAGTTAAGGAACGAATGCATGTTTACGCAGCGAGAACGTTTGGAGCAAATAGGTGGTACATCTCAACACGCCATATAATACCTGACCTCAGTCCAATTCTGTTCGCCGTATTTATCCACAGCGCAACGAGGGGGATATTCATGGAAGCGGGTTTGGCGTTCCTCGGCATAGCAGACATCTCAACGGTGAGTTGGGGGCTCATGATGCATCACGCACTCAGATTCTACTACCTTGACGTTTGGATGTGGTGGCTCCTTCCGACTGGACTTGCTCTTTCGGTTACGATAATGGCTTTCGTTTTCATTGGATACGCCCTTGAAACAGCCATGGATCCCCGCCTAAAGGAGGGAAGTAATGCTTGAACTAGAAAATCTGGAAGTCGGCTATAATCAAAAAAAGGTTCTCTGTGGGATAAATCTCACGGTGAAACGAGGCGAATCTCTATCAATTGTAGGCGAATCGGGCGGTGGTAAAACCACTCTTGGGCTTAGCATCATGGGACTCGTTAAAGGCGCTGTTACCGGTAAGATCTTATTGGATGGTAAGGATTTGGCTTCACTCCCAGAACAGGAGCTGAGAAAGATAAGATGGAACAAGGTCTCCCTGGTCTTTCAGGATGTAGAAGGCGCGTTAAACCCTCTATACACAGCATTGGACCAAGTTTCAGAGCCAATAATAGAGCATAAACTGAAGAAGAAGGAAGAGGCTAGGAGGCATGCTCTACAGCTCTTAAAGGCAGTCGGTCTTCCACAGGAGCGTTCTTCCGCTTACCCACACCAATTGAGTGGCGGGGAGCGGCAACGCGTCTTGATAGCAATGGCAATAGCAAACAACCCCGATCTGATTATTCTGGACGAACCCACCGCAGCATTGGACGCCATCACCAAAGCAGAGATAATCAATTTGATTCGCGATGCATGTAAGGGGCGGACAATACTTCTATTAACTCATGACCTCTCCACACCCCCAAAGCTCTCAGATAGAATCGCGGTACTCTATGCCGGTAGAATTTTGGAATTAGGTTCGACAACCAATATCCTCTCCAATCCGAGACACCCATATACACGAGGACTTCTTCGTTGCTATCCGAGCATGACCAGAACGAAGGATTTGCAGGGGATAAAGGGCAGAATGAGCTTCTCTGAGCGGGGATGCCCATTTTATCCTCGCTGCACTCAATCAATTGAAATCTGTCGAGACGAGGTGCCTCGGTTGGAAGAGAGGGGGGATCGCCTCATAGCCTGCCATAGAGGTGGGATCATACCGCTCTTGGAGGTGAAAAAGCTAAGCAAGTTTTTTAGCTCATTGAAGGCGGTTGATTCTGTTGATCTAACCCTCTATGAAGGGGAGACCTTAGGACTAGTAGGAGAAACGGGCTCTGGAAAGACAACGCTAGCCAAAACAATCATGGGGATTTTTGAAGCAACGGAAGGAGAGATATTGCTCGAGGGTTCGAGAATTCGCAATAGAGACCTGTCCTTCTATATGCGAGTTCAAATGGTCTTTCAAAACCCAAGGGAGTCCTTAAGCCACCGCCTCTCAGTTCTTGAAGCTGTAAAAGAGCCTTTGGAAATACAGAAGCTGGGAGATGAGGATCAAAGGGAAAGCAGAGTGCGCGACATTTTGGAGGAGGTTGAATTGTTTTGCACAGAGTACTTGAACAAATATCCACATCAACTGAGCGGTGGAGAAGCGCAAAGAGTTGCAATAGCAAGAGCGCTTATATTAGATCCGAAGCTGCTCATTGCAGATGAACCAACTTCAGCCTTGGATGCCAGTATCCAAGCAAAAATTGTAAAGCTCCTGCTCAATCTTCAGGAGAAGAGGGGCATAAGCATACTCTTCATCACCCATAACTTGCCCCTGGCAAGGAAGATAAGTGATAGGATCGCGGTGATGTTAGCGGGTAAAATCGTGGAAATAGGCAATACAAACGAGATACTGGGTTATGAAAGCCATCCATATACGAATGAACTGATTTCTCTGGTATCTGAAGACCATGTAATCTCAGCGGGTAATATAAAAAACGGGAGCAATTATCCGTCAGGGTGCGTGTTTTATCCGAGATGCCCTTTTGCGGCAGAAATTTGTAAGAAAAAAGAGCCGGAGATGGTTGAACTTGGAAAGGGGCATTTGGTAGCCTGTCATTTTGTTTAAAACTTTATAAACAACAAAAAGTTATTAAAGAGCACATGAAATGGAACTAAAAGAAGCATCCAAGATATTAGTTTTAGATCCCATTCATGGGGCTGAAGTTATTGCGGAAGAGCTGGAAAAAATGGGAAAAGAAGCAGAGATATTCAATCCTTACAGGGAATCGTCCTATACCAATAGGATGGATCACGATGTGATTATATCGCCTGTTCATCTGAATCCGAACTTTGAAATCGTCAAGCAAGCGTTAACCAATGATATACCGTTTATGACCCATCACGAGGCTGTGAACGAGATTGCTACCATAAAAAACCTCTTCGAGGGTATTGAAGTAATAGAAGTAACAGGGACAATTGGAAAAACTTCGACCTGTGAGCTGATCTACCAGTTGGTAAGAAACAAACGTGTTCTTCTGCATACCAGTTCTTCTACAAGGTTCGTATCTCCCGACGGTACCCAGATATTCCCGCGATTGGGCGGAACACCCGCAAATGTGTTAAAAGTGATGGAACTCATGCGGCAATGGAATTTGACCGCTGATACGGCGGTGTTTGAAATTTCACTCGGGCTTACCGGGATAGGCTCGGTCGGCGTGATAACAAGCCTAACGGAAGATTATATGATTGCAGGCGGCACGAAAGCGGCTGCTGCTGTTAAAATAGCGTCAATTCAGAACTTTAACGGGTCGGGCATTATCGTTCATCCGGGCGCACCGCTGACCGTCACACCGGGCGGCATACCGGCCAGCGAGAATGTCTTTGGGTGTGAGGGTGCGAACCTGTGGGTAGATGGCACGGAAAACAAGGTCGTTTACAACAACCTCAGAACGCTGACCCGCGGGGTTATCAATGGCGAACTGCCGTTTTACCCGCGTGAGTCTTATGTGTCTATTATCAGGGATTTTTACAGAGTACCGTTGGAAGCCGCGTTTTGCGCTGTTTTGAGTCTTGGAATCGCTCCTGATGACATCACTACGGAGGTGTCCCCGGTCGCGGGCAGAATGAAACTGGAGATGCTAAAAGGGCGCTTTTTGATCGATAATTCCAATTCGGGCACGAAATTGAAGTTCCTCGGTGAGATAACGGAGAGCGCAAGTAGACTATCAGAGAAGATGATCCTGATTGCTGGGGAAGACTCATCCTATGTGTGCGAAGGTGTGCCGGTGGAAGAACTGAAGAAAGTGGTTGAAAAGCGATCAGCAGATTTCGTGTCGATAATACTGGTAGGAGAGCAGTTTAGAGGAAAGATCAGCGGAGAGAACATCTCCTTTTCGCCTCATTTGGATACCGCTCTGGAAAAAGCAGTCCGTGAATCAGAAGAGGGGTTTGTGATTCTATCCAACGTGAAGACGTGGAGGTAACTCTGGTCAGGTGGCGGGTGATTGATATGAGCATGGACGAAGAACGGGAGATGATATTGCATCCACGGCCGAGCGCGATTGTAGCTGCTCTTTACACGCTTCGTGATTTAGACGTGGACGTTGCGATTTTACACGGACCCGCAGGATGCAGCTTCAAACACAGCAGACTGCTTGAAGAGGATGGTATGCATGTATTGACCTCGGCGATGAACGAGAGCAATTTTGTGTTCGGCGGGCATGACTCGCTCGTCACGGTGCTCAGAAAAGCCGTGGAGCTGTTTCAGCCGGGCTTGATCGGCGTGGTAGGCACCTGCTCAAGTATGATCATCGGTGAGGATTTGCAGCAGGCGGTAGAGGAGAGTGGAATACGCGCGAAGTGTAAGGTGATCGTGGTAAACGTACATGCCGGATACCGGGACAACACCGTTGGCGTTATCTTAACCCTCGAGTCGGCTTATAAATCAGGTTTAATCAGTGGTGATGAGTTCGAGCGCCAGAAGAGGATGCTTGAAGCGGCAACGAGGCTGGAGAAGGACGTCGGAGCTGCATGCAAAAGTTATATCCCGCCCTCTAAAGGTGATTCTAAGATAGACGTTGCCACCAGGCTGCTTGAGCTCATACGAACCGGAAAAAAGGGGATATGCGTTTTAAATGCGAAAAAGGAGACTGCTTTTATGTTCGCTGATATTTTAAGAGCGGTTAATACCGTCGCAAGGCCCGCGCACATCATTAATATTGCCAATCTCGACAGAGCGGTGGGGTTGAGGAAAGTGAAAGGTTATGCGGGCAAAATTCTGGACGAATTAGCGGCTGACGGGTGTGCAATAGACCATTTAACCGGCGGCCTGGATGAATACCCTGTCGCTGGCGAGCGAGCCGCCGCTCTAATCAGGGACCATTATTCTTCGTACGATTTCGCCGTTTTACTCGGTATCCCGCATGCACTGCCGCTAGATACGTATAATATCACCATGGAGATATTCTCGGTAACTAATGGCCCACGAACGATCGAGCCGCTCAAATGGCTTGGGCATGACCATGCTGTGCTGGAGGTGGATCTTCATCCAAAGACCATGGGTGCAACGGGCATTATAGCTTCGGAATTCGGTGACACGGTCTTGAAGCTTAGCGCTTTATGACGCCAGGTTGGGTTGTATGACAAGAATGACGAAAATAGCCCTCTAAAAAGGAGATTATCGTTTGCTGAGGGATGTTTACTCCCTCATCTTTTTCCCCAAAAAACCCGAAACAAACTCCGGTATCTCTTCGAAGCAGCGATCCTTACCAAGAACAGCCGTCTGCAAGATGTAGCGATCAGCAGAAGAGCCGATATAAACGCTTAATTCCACTTCACTACCCCTGCAAGATGCGTGGACCCCGACCGGACGCGAACAACCGCCACCAGTTGCTTGTAATACTTCCCGCTCGAGTTCAGACTCCCTTCTAGTATCCGCATCGTCCATCTCCCGTAAAATTGCACTCTCCACTGACCCCTTCCGGGCTACCACGGCGATTATTCCCTGCCCCGGTGAGGGCACGAACGGGTAACGATCCAGTCGTTCATACTCGATCTCCATACCCAACCGCTCAACTCCCGCTTCCGCAAGAATAACCCCGTCATAATGGCCGCGCCTGAACTTCTGGAGCCGCGTATCCACATTACCCCTGATATCCTTTATCTCTACTTCTATGCCGCGCTCCCGTGTGTAATTCAAAAATTGATACCGCCGCCGCACACTTGACGTACCGATCACAGCACCGTTAGGCAGCTCGTCCAAGCGATACCGGGAGACCAGAATATCAAACGGAGAATCTCGCGGTAAAACCGCCGAGAGCTCGAGCAGTTCATCTCGTTCCAGGGGTATATCCTTCATACTATGTACCGCGAAGTCTATTTCACCGGCTAACAGCAGTTTATCCAGCTTCTTTACAAAGACGCCTTCCGTGGGCATATCATGTAGGGGCTTGTCTGTCATCATATCACCTAAACTACTCACTGTTCTCATCGTAAGCAGGTCGCCAAATCCAAGTGCTCGTAAACGCTCACATACTTGCTCGGTCTGCAAAATTGCCAGTCTGCTACCTCTTGTCCCTGCGATCATGTATCCATCCCATGGTTTGAGGGTATGTTTCAGATTGACGCTTAAAAAGAGCGTGGCGTTTGCGGCTCTGAGGTGGCATACGAGCTGATACCTGAGGCTATTCATCGTAAATAAAGTCTGCGTAGCGTGAAAGCACCGTGCTCAAGGATGGCAGGATAGATAATGACTGAAGCGGCGTAAAAAGCGGTCTGGAGCATATGGAGATCGCTCTGGGGTAACTTCGCGAGGGATTCAAAACGCGGCTAAAGACCGAGCTGCGGCGGATGAAGCGCACTCCTGGGGGGGGCGTGGTTTGATATCGCTTCTGATCGTTGGATAAGGAAACCGCAACCTTTAAAAAGATGGATGCGCTATGAGAACATCATGCTCCCTCTTTACCTCGATCTTTCTGATAAAAGAATAATTGTATTCGGGGGCGGTAGTGTCGCGGAGAGGAAAATCGGTCAGATATTGGAGCTGAGTGGGGACACAAAGCAGGGGGCGTTGACTGTGGACATTTACAGTCTCGATTTTACAGCGCGTATCGAAGAGCTCTGTGCGGCGAGAACCGTTCACTGTTTTCAGTGCGATTTGTGGGATCAAGACTTGAGAGCGCTTGTGGAAGGCGCATTTTTAATTCTCATCTGCACCCATGACGAAACACTCAATAAGCATATCTTTCGCGAGGTGAGGACCTGCGACGCGCTCATCAATTACAGTGACCGAGGGGACACGTTTATGTCCTCAGTGATTAAACGAGGTGAACTGATTATCTCTATCTCAACAGGGGGTAAAGCCCCTGCAATGGCACGGTATATGCGAGAGAAGATTTCAGCATTACTGCGTGATGAAGAGGAAAAGATGCTGTATGTCCAGAACTATCTCAGAGAGCAGTTTAAAGATAAGCTGAGCGATAGCGAGAGCAGGAGAGCGATTTTAACCGATGTTTTGAACGATTCCGATTGCTGGGCTGCACTTGCTGCGCCTCCTGATGTGGCCAAAGAGCGTATTTTAAAGATAATAGAGGAGAGATATGCATAGAATCGGTGCCCTCAGTCTTTCGCATAAAACGTGTACTGTCGAAGAACTCGAAGTAGCATCTGATCGATTGACTCCGGAAACATTCGTTGAGGATTCGCGCGTGGATGGCTATGCGGTTATAACGACGTGCAATCGCGTGGAGGCTTATATAGCCACCGAGTATCCGCGCGCGATTCTGGAGGATGTGGCTAACCAGTTGCATTTGAAAAAGGGCGCAATTTTCGTGGGTAAAGATGCCGTGAAGCATCTCATGCGGGTATCTTGCGGTCTCGAGGCGCTAATCGTGGGTGAAGATCAGATCCTGGGACAGATAAGGAAATGCTATCATGATAGCCGGAAAGCAGGGAAAACCGACTTTCTTCTCGATATGACGTTTGAACGCGCGATAAAAGCTGCGAAACGGGCGAGGAGCGAGACAAGGATAAACGAAGGCTCGGTTTCTATCGGCTCTGCCGCGGTGGAATTGGCAGAGGTTGTCAGTGGTGGCTTGAACGGGAAGCGCATCCTGGTTATTGGTGCAGGCGATATGGGCACGCTCGTGGCAAAATCAATCCATGAAAAAGCCCTGAAAGCCATGTTCATTGCGAATCGCACCTATGAAAAGGCTAAGAAGCTTTCAGAAGAACTCGGCTGTGACGCAGTTAAACTGAGTGAAAAAGAGAAGCACCTCGCTGCTTGTGATATCGCTATCTGCACCACCTCAGCACCACATTATATCCTGGATTACGCATCGATGGCGCGAGTAATGGCGTTTCGGAAAAGCGGTAACGAGCTGACTATTATAGATATTGCCAATCCAAGGGATGTGGAGGAACGAGTTGGCGAACTCGAGGGAATTAAGCTGTATTGTCTTGACAATTTATACGAGGTAAGCGAAGAAAACCTGAAGAGAAGGCTTTCTGAGGTGGGTAACGTTGAACGCATTATTGAAGACGAGATGGAAAACTTTCAATATATGCTGAATCGCCAGAACGCCGAAATACTTATCGCCATGCTGTATAAACAGGGCCATCAAATACGGGAGGAAGAAGAGAAGAGAGCACGTCGGTATTTAGAATTGGGAAGAGATCAGAACGAGGTCTTGGAACGGTTCTCGCATGCTCTTTTAGCCAAAACGCTTCACACCACGACCAAACTATTGCGTAATTGTACGGATGTTAATTTCATCAATGCGTTTACCGTGCAGCTCGAGCGGGAGTTTGCAAGACCGGGACGAACTCATGCCGATGAGAACAAAAGGGTGCAAAAGAAAGAGATCGATGACGAGTTCAACCGTGGATGGGCGTGAAGATGATCGAGATGTTTCCAAACACAAGAATGAGACGTTTAAGAGAACTGAAATTGCTAAGAGAGACGCGGATTTCTAAAGATGACCTCATTCTCCCACTGTTTATTGACGAGAACCTGGAAGGGACAAGTAAAAGACTAATTCATACTATGCCAGGTCAATATAGATACTCACTAGAAGGTGCAGTAGAGGAAGTTTTTGAGGCTCGTTCGCTGGGGATTAAATCAGTATTATTGTTTGGTCTCCCCAAAAGAAAGGATTCGATTGGTAGTGAAGCGTACAACAAGGACGGCGTTATACCGAGAGCTGTAACGGCGATAAAACAGGTGGTTGAGGATGTCATTGTTATCACCGATTTGTGTCTCTGTGAGTATACCAGTCACGGACATTGTGGCCTTATAGAGCATGCACGAGTAATGAACGACCCAACCCTGGAGCTCTTAGGTAAAATCGCCGTGAGTCAAGCAGAAGCAGGTGCGGATATGGTTGCACCATCAGGGATGATGGATGGGATGGTCAAGGCGATACGGGAGCAGCTTGACCGCGAGGGCTTCTTGGACACCACCATCATGTCGTATGCGGCAAAGTACAATTCCGCGTTATACGGCCCCTTCAGAGAGGCTGCGGACTCCGGCTATCAATTCGGTGACCGGAGCGGCTATCAGATGCACTTCTCTAATGCGCGAGAAGCTTTGAGGGAAGTGGAACTCGACATAGGCGAGGGCGCTGACATCGTGATGGTGAAGCCAGCACTCTTTTATCTGGACATAATTGCTCGGGTGCGTGCACGATTCGATGTTCCCCTTGCGGCATACAATGTTAGTGGCGAGTATTCGATGCTCGCGGCGGCATCAGAGCTGGGGTATTTGAACCGTGAAGACGTGATCATGGAATGCTTAACCGCGATAAAAAGAGCGGGAGCGGATTTGATCATCACGTATTTCGCAAAGGATGCCGCTCAATCATTACCGCGCTAGGGGGGGATTTACAACGCGCTCTTTAGCGGAATCTGTAATCCGTGCAGAAGATCTTCTAAAGTGCTCTTTTCCGCGACCAAATCGACTTGTAAGCCTTTACCAGCAATGGTCTCGGCGGTTAGTTCACCAATAGCGGCTATTTTAGCGTGTTCAAAGAGCATCGCTATTAAATGCAGCTCCTCGGCAATTTCAAAGAAGATTTCGAAGGTCATTGAACTTGTAAATATAATATAATCGGGCTTATAGTTGACCAATTCATCAAAATATACCTTTAGATCCTCTATAGCCTTCTTCTTCGGCGCATAAACAACTATATCCGTAACAATAGCTCCTGCGCGTCTCAAATAGTCTGTTATCTCCTTATTTCCCGCGGAACTCCGGAGGAATACGACCCTTGTACCCTTTACACCACGTGCATTAAATAACTCTTTGAGCCCTTCGGTGCTGTAAGCTGCGGGCATTAAATGCACGTGCAAGCCTATCTTAACCAGCTCGTCGCGCGTGACGGGCCCGATAGCACAGAGATCTGCATTGGCAGCCTCCAGGCTTTGCTTTAAATCAAATTTATCCGCGCAGAGTTCGAACGATCTTCTGACGCCGTTCACACTGGTGAAGACGAGAATGTCAAACCCGTCTTTGAAGACGGCTTCTAGCTCATCCAGCGCTTCTTCCCTGCCCACGAGCTCGAATAGGGGGAACCCGAAGAAGTCGAAGTCGTGCTGCGCTGCGAGTTCGGTTGTGCGCGAGAGTAAATTTTCAGGCCGAAAAGCTGCGAGCTTCGCTTTTTTCACTCTGATACACCGCCTTCGAGTCTCTACAGTGGTATCTTTACGTTCTCATCTTTAAAAAACGATCGCAGGAGTGGGGCGCGTATCAAAGAAGCGAACGAGTCTCTCTCCAGGTAGCTAAACCGTAGCCAGATGTGCCTTATACGCCTCTATCGTGCTCTCAATGTCCTCATCGGTATGCGCGCCACTGATGAAATTCGTCTCGAATTGCGAGGGGGGCAAAAAAATACCAGAAGAGAGCATCGCATGGAATAGGTCCATATATCTATTCCTGTCACAACCTAAAGCATCGGTATAATTCCTCACAGGGCGCCCTTCCGAGCTGAAGTATATCTTGAACATCGAGCCCACACCAGATACATATCCCTTAACGCCCAAATCACGCACTATCTCGCGTAACGCCGCACGTATCTGTTCTCCCTGTGCATTTATTCGACCCAGCACTGCTGCCTGCTCGAGTATTTCGATCGTTTTTAAACCCGCGGTAAGGGAGACAGGATTGCCATTGAACGTTCCCGCCTGATATACTAGCCCTGAAGGAGCTATAAGCTCCATGATCTCTCGTGTACTTCCGAAGAGGCCGATCGGGAACCCGCCGCCAACAATCTTGCCTAAAATGGTTATATCCGCATCTACCCCATAGAATTCCTGGGCACCGCCCAATGCGAGCCTGAACCCGGTGATCACCTCGTCAAGAATGAGTAAGATGTCGTTCTCCTTCGTTATCTTCCGCATCTCGCGCAAATACCCCTTTTCCGGTGGGATTGGTCCCACATTGCCCATCACGGGCTCGAGAATGACCGCAGCGATCTCGTCGGAATTCTGCGCCAGCAGCGTAATGAGCGCCGTGGAATCATTGAACGGAACTTGAAGCGTGTTTCGTACGGACTCCTTCGGAATGCCTTTCGAATCAGGAATGCCCAAGGTGGTTGCTCCCGAACCCGCTTTGACCAGAACGGCGTCATGAGCACCATGGAACCCGCCCTCGATTTTGACGATTTTATCGCGGCCCGTAAAGGCTCGTGCTAGCCGTATCCCGGCCATCGTCGCTTCGCTTCCCGTATTGACAAATCTGACCTGTTCAATTGAAGGAAAATGGGCTTTTATCTTCCTCGCAAGCGCTATCTCCTTCTCGTGCGGCGTACCGTACAACCAGCCGCTTTGGAGCTGTTCGTTCACGGCAGTCCTTACTAGTTCGTTGCCATGGCCCAAAATGAGCGGCCCGTAGGCTAAGCAGTAGTCGATGTAATCCTTGCCGTCCACATCATAGATCCGTGAGCCCCGTGCATGCCGTGTAAAAAACGGATACGGATCATAAGCCCGCACAGGACTGCTAACACCACCGGGCATACAATCCCGGGCCAGTACAAAAAGCCTCTCCGAGTTCATCGTCCCTGAAGACCGTTGTATTTTAATTTTTATAGGAATTAATTACATATGAAATGGGCAAAGTATATCTGGTTGGCTCAGGGCCTGGAGATCCCGAACTGCTGAGTTTGAAGGCTTACCGGCTCATACAAGAAGCTGATGTGATCTTGGTTGATCGTCTCGTGCTCGGTGTGAAAGAGCTGATACCTCTGGGTAAACGGGTTATTGATATTGGTAAAACTGCGAGTGCGCACAAATACACGCAGGATGCGATAAACGACCTTCTCGTGGATCTATCAAAGCAATACGAGATGATTGTGCGATTGAAAGGTGGTGATCCGTACATCTTTGGCAGGGGTGGCGAAGAGGCCACGTATCTCACAGAAAAGGGTGTTGAGTTTGAAGTAGTGCCGGGAATAACATCCGCAATCGCTGTTCCAGGCCTGTTCTCCATCCCACTCACGTACCGCGGTGTCTCTTCTTCTGTGACTATGATCACAGGACATGAAATGGAAGAGAAGAACGAGGAGCTTGATTGGCAGGCTTTAGCGAAGTTAAAGGGTACGCTGGTTATATTGATGGGCGTAGGAACCATGGATACCAATGTTGAGAAACTCTTACGATACGGGATGCCGGTAGAGACGCCCGTAGCGATTATGGAGAAGGGCTTCACCGAAGATGCGCGGATCGTTCGCGGAACGCTGGGCACGATCGCAGAAGTCGCTGCGAAAGCGGGAGTGAAGCCACCGGCCGTTACTGTGATTGGCGATGTGGTTCGCATCAGAGAGAAGCTGATCCTGCATCCTGGGAAATGAGGAAAAAACCTGTTTGATTAAGCCCCACAAAACGCCACCTATCTCGTTCCTAACCGTTCGTCTTTACGGTTCTATTGCGGGCTTGTTATGCGCGGTGCGTGCGATACTCACCAGATTTTTAGCGAATTCGGTATATGATGCGGCATGGAGATGAACAAAAGAAGCGAGGCAGTTCTTTGATATAATACCATCCATGCCATCCCGTATACCCTCGCCCCTGAGCAATTTATATGCAAACTCACTCGAGTCGTCAAGCTCTAGTTCTGCATGGTGGAATTCATGCCCTTTAAACCTGCAGCCTTTCACGCCAAGGATACAATCTTTCTGAATCTCACCGACCACATAGTTAACGACTCGCTTATCTCCGAATGTAACCGAGCCGTTTAAAACACCGCAGAGCTTAAAGCGGTCTCCCTGGTACTCGAGTTCTTCCATCAGATACATCAAGCCCCCACATTCGGCGTAAAGAACACCATAATGCTCGTAAAAGCTTTTTACAGACTCGAGCATCTGTGTGTTCGCGGATAGCTGCTTTGCATACAACTCAGGGAAACCGCCGCCAATATAAAGGGCATCCACACCCTCTGGAAGCTTACTATCACTGATAGGGCTAAAATAAACGAGGTCTGCACCTGCCAGCGCGAGTAAATCCAGATTATCCTGATAATAAAAATTGAACGCCTCGTCAAAAGCTACCGCAATCTTAACACCTGTGCCTTCACGTCCATCCACCGTAAAGATCGTTGACTCCTGCACCGTTAGGGGACGTGCTGATGCGGCAATCGCGAGAAGCGTGTTAAGATCTACGTTCTGCTCTACTGATACTTTAATGTTATCCAAAATACTGCTGAAATCGCTCCATCTTGCTTTGCATTCCGTAGCGGTAATCAATCCGAGATGGCGCATCGAGATCCTGAGTCCGCTATTACGCGGTATCTTACCGATAACCTGTGTACCACTATATCGCTCCACCGCTTTCTGCGCTTTGTCACCGTGTCTCGCGCTTCCAATATTGTTTAGAATAACTCCTGCGATCTGTACTTCAGGATCAAAGTTCTTATAACCGTTAACTACCGCTGCAACACTCCTCGTAATGCTGGCTGCATCAATCACGAGTATAACCGGGCAGTGTAGCGTCTTTGCTATCTGCGCAGTGCTTCCGACATCGTCGTTATAATTTAACCCTTCATACAGTCCCCGTACTCCTTCTATTATTGCTATATCCGCACCCCGACTGCTTCTCTCAACTATCTCTTTTAGCACCGAAGGCGTCATCAAAAACCCGTCCAGATTTCTTGACGCTCTACCAGAGACCAATGTATGAAAGCCAGGATCGATATAGTCCAATCCGACCTTGAATGCCTGCACCTCAAGCTCACGCTCTCGCAAAGCGCTCAAAAGCCCTATACAAATGGTGGTCTTACCTGCAGAGCTTCGGTCCCCTGCAATTACCACCCGTGGGATGTTCATTTCTCGTTCTGTCGTTTCCATTGCCCTTTCCGCTTTCTGTCCTTTATGGGCGGTGAAATCGCTTCTCCCTTTATCGCGCTTAGGTATGTCCTCATCACCACTACTAGTAGTATGTTTGATGAAAGATATTGAGAAAAGGACTTTAGTCGTGATTTGTGATTGGTTGAGCTATAAGCAAGAAAATGTTGTCCGCAGAGCGTGGATCACGAGCAGGTTGAGACTAACAATGACGGGGGAAAGCATACCAGTGATAACGTCCTGCAAGGTACCGGTATGCCGGCGGGTCGAGCATCATCCAGCGCCCGCCTGGGTGAGCGCATCGCATATGTACGTTGCATCGCATTAAAGAAACGGTAACGGGACGGATCTTCGTGCCCGTGGACGAGTGCATCGAAGTTGAAGGAAAGCGGAATGCGGTGAACCTCGAATGGTCTTAAAACGCTGCTCAACCTCCTGCGAGCGGGTTAAGCGCAGGTAGTGAAGCGTGATGCCGACACCAGAGTAAGGTTGCTCTTCTGTCTGCCCGGGATGAACTTTAACTGATGCTGAAACAGAATATGAAAGCAGAGTTAAACGGATTCAGTCGATGAGCAGAGCAACATGAGGCAAGTAGCTTTTTATGGTAAAGGTGGCGTCGGGAAATCGACCGTTAGCTCCAACATTGCCGCGGCATTGGCTGAGCATGGTTGTGCGGTGGTAATGATCGGTTGCGATCCGAAGCATGACTGCACGCGGAACTTGCGGGGAATGGTGGAAATCCCGACTATTCTGGAAACTTCACGAGATCACGGTATAGAGCAGTTAGGCCTTGAAGGGCTCGTAAAGGAACATAGGATCAGACTCGAGGAGATCATCTACAGAGGTTATGGTGGCGTCTTTTGTGCCGAATGCGGGGGGCCACGACCGGGCGTTGGATGCGCGGGGCGAGGCGTCATTGTTGCTATCGACTTGCTAACGAGGCTGAATATCTTTGCGGAACTTAAACCTGACGTGGTGATCTATGACGTACCCGGGGACGTTGTATGTGGCGGTTTTGCCATGCCCTTGAGAAAGGGTCTGGCTGACGAGGTTTACATTGTCACATCCGCGGATTATCTTGCTCTTTACGCTGCGAACGCAATTTGTGAGGGTATTAGAGAGTTTGCCACAAAAGGCGGATCGCCATTGGGTGGTCTCGTTTATAACGTGAGAGGCATGCTTGACGACCACACGGTAGTCCACGATTTCGCCGATTCGATCGGGTCATACGTTATCGGGCACATTCCCAACGCACGTGAGATCGCCGAGGCCGAGATTGCAGGCAAAACGGTCATTGAATATGCACCTGAGAGCGACATTGCCCGTATGTTCCGGGGGCTGGCACAGAACATTTATGGTAATACGTTGACTTCGGTTCCACAGCCTTTACAACCCTCAAAGATGGCGACTCTGGGCCAAGAAATCAGAAGGCGAACAAGAGAGCGGTATACCCTTAACCCTTCAAGGCACAGGGAATAGCCACCTGAATTCGGGCGTTCTCAGGCGTATGCTCTCTTTAAACACTATTTTGATAACGGGTCTCCGAGCTTCTATCGAGGATTTTGATTAAGTGTATCTAAAGCCATCCAAATTTTTTCCCCGGGTTTTTCATCTTTTTTGGTTCTATTTTGGGGGTTTTTACGCCGTTTAGACGTTATTTTCCTCGCTTTCTCGCTTTTTCTCGATAGCTCACGCTACCCTAAACTGCTCCCTGCCTCTTGAGCGTGCATAACTGGTACAGATTGAAGCTAAGACCAGTGAAGATCATCTTCACATGGACCCGCTCGACTGTGGTAACCAGCACGTGTCCGGCTTTGAAAACTCTCTTGATTACGGCATAGTGCCGCTCACCAGGAGCTCTCTTTTTGCTGATGCGGCGATTTCGCAATGTATCCAGGATGCCGATAGGATGTTCCCGAGCACCGCGTTTCATCGTCGCGGAATAGCCCTTGCATCCCGCACCCTGATACCCCTTATCGCGATAGGCGACCTCGCCCTCGTTGGAGAGGTCTATCTGGCTGTCATGGACCGACGCCGTGGTCGTTTCGAGCTCTCGTAAGAGACCAAAGTCTGTATCAACCTTGGTGTGGAGTTTATAGCCAAAATGAGATTTGTTGCCCTTCTTCGCCCACGTACCGTCGGCACTCCGCCGCGTCTTCGCCTCATCGCCGCGTGGCGTATCAGCCTTCGCGTGCCCAGGATCCGCGGTGATAAACGTCGCGTCCTGTACCACGCCTTTTCGCACCTGCAGGCCGAGCGCATCAAGCTGCCGCTGGAGCTCCGCCCAGATCGCTTGATCTCTGCCGGTCTCGGCCAAGCGCTCTCGAAACCGCCAGACGGTCGTAAAATCCGGAATAGTGTGGAAGAACCTGAGGAACTTCCTGAACGAGAGCCGATCTGCGACCTGCTTCTCCAGTTCGGGATCGGCGAGCCCGTGCCACTGCTGAAGCACCAGTAGCTTGATCATCAGCACTTCGTCGGTATTCGGTCGACCGCCTCGTTCGCTCTTGTTATCGTACAGCTCAGCCACTATCGGACGGAACGCTTCCCAATCAAACAACGATTCAATTTCCGCAAGTTTATCGCCAAGTTGTGCCACCCGCTTATACGCCTCGTTCAAACCAAGATCAACAAAACTTTTCATGATAGTAAATATATGTTTTAATATATTTAAAATTATGTGATGTTGCTAGTAAGGGTGTTTTTCAAAATCCTCTATAGTATTCCTTACTTAACCTGTACAGTATTGAAGATCGAGTCTGTAAGTGGGTACAGGCGAAGCGAGATGATGGCGAACGTGGAATTTAAATAAAACGCTTTCGCCACACCTACTACGTTTACGCTCCCACTCCCTCCGGGGAGTTATCAGAAGTGAACGCGCACTCCGGCCAGCCAACCATGATTCGAGCGCCGCCGGGCTGAGCAGAGTATAGGTTTAAATATGAGCGCAAGGAGATATAACTGGTGGGCGTAATGGAGTTCCAAAACGGTATCTTCTTTAGACACGTGTGCGTTTGAACGAGCGCATTCTCTCTTAAATTAAAGGGTAAGTGGGGAGCGAGTAAATGAGTAAAATCGTGGTTCTCATTACCGATCTGTTTGAGGATGTGGAGTACACGAAGCCCGCCGCAGCGTTTATCAAAGCGGGGCATGAGCTGGTTCACGTGGGCTTACAGGCGGGTAAAACGGTCAGAGGCAAGAAGGCAGAAACGCCCGTAACAATTGATAAAGCAGTTAAAGATGTTTCCGTGAATGAGTTCGACGCACTTTTCATTCCCGGCGGCTATTCGCCCGATAAACTCCGGGTCGATGATGACGCGGTACAGTTTGTGAAAGCGTTTGTGGAGAGCGATAAACTGATCTTATCCATCTGCCATGCACCCCAACTGCTCATTACCGCGCAGGTGCTCCAGGGCCGGAGGATAACCGGCTGGAAGTCGATCATCCAGGACATCAAGAACGCCGGTGCGGAATATCTCGATCAAGCGGTCGTTGAGGATGGCAACCTCGTTTCGAGCCGGTATCCCGGTGATCTCCCAGCCTTTATCAGAGCAGCACTGGCGAAACTGACTGGCATAACGCGAACGAGCAACGGTCCATAACCCGGACGATTTCTTCTCGGTCCTCGAGTCTGCGTGATACTACACACAGCATCGCAACTTTCTTATGAGCGTTCCACATGAGGAGAACATAGTATGTACAACTCGCTCAGGGAGCTTGGTATCGAAGCGGAACGTAAAGGGCGAGCAGAGATGCGTGGTGACTCGAAGTCAGCAAAGATAAAGACACTTTTGTACCGGGCGATGACACCCATCTTCTTCAATATCCAGACCGAGAAGGAATGCTATCACTTCATCTTCCAGAAGGATGGCTCGGTCGTTTTATCTCCTGGATTACACCCTAAGCCGGACATTAACTTGACTGGTGCGTACGACGAAGTAATCCACCTGCTGCAGACGCGAGATAAAAAACTGTTTGAGCTGGTTCAGCGGACGGGCAAGATCACGATAACAACGCCCACGTTCAAGGGTCGCGAGGCAGTCGTCAAATTGCGGGAGATGTTCCACTAACGAACGAGCCGCGCCGGCAGCATGTGAAACACCCGTCAACACCACGGGTTTACAGATCACCGTCTACACTCACTTTTTCTGCTTTTCAGACGCCTTTTCGAGTTTATCGAAGGCGGCCCGCATCAGTTCCTCGCCTTCCGTTATCCGCTCAAAGGCGCGCCGGAGCAATTCGTTCCCCTCTTCGAGCGGCGTGATCCACGATTCAAATGCATCCTTTGCATCGTCAAACGGTTTGAGGAGCTCTTTGAAGACGCGTTCTGTCTCTTCCGAAGGCGTTATCCAGTCCTTAAAGCGCTTCTCTTCCTCGCCGATGGGCTTGATCCGCTCCTCAAATACCCGCTCCGCTTCTTTGAACGGCTTCAGCAAGTCCTGAAACGCCTGCTTCATCGCCTCAAACGGCGGTCGGAGCTCTTTAAACGCCTTCTCAGCGTCCTCAAATTTGGCAACCAGGGCTTTAAATTCCGGTTCTTGCATATCACCTGTTCACTCCTTACACCAGCAAATACAAAAAGGGTGCCGGCAATAAGATACTTTCTATACCTTCCGCTTCTGCAGCACCGTTACCAGCAACGCTAACCTGTTTATCGGTCATTTACCAGGACGAGCTCGAGCCTGTCTGCAAGCAACCGTGCAACATCATGCAGGCTAGCTTATTTACTGCAGAAGGGAATGTTTTCCTAGAGGTCCTGTGCCTGCAGAGTGAGGTGCCTCAGATCACGCCTGCTTCCAGTCTACCACAGATAAAGTATCACGTACCATGTTTCACCTGTTGATTCGGTTTCTCAGGACCATCTCGTGGCGCGTCCGAGAGCGACGCACCTTGATTTATGCTGGCATCTATCTTGCCGCGTTATGGATCGTGGCCACACTCCTGTTCCATCTCTGCGAGCACGTCTCGCTCTTCGACGCGTTTTACTGGAGTGTTACCACCACGACCACGGTAGGCTATGGCGATATCGTTGCGCGGACCGCTATCGGTAAAATCGCTTCAATTGCCGTGATGCTCAGTGGTATTGGCATCTTAGGGTTGCTCTTGGCGAGCTTTACGGACATCCTGATCGAAACAAGTTTAAAAAGGCGGCATCGCATCAGATCTTTCATGGAGGGGCATGTCATCGTCTGTGGCTGGGACAACAAGCTGGAGATCGCGGTCAAGGAATTACTGGCTACAGGTAGGGAGGTGGTCGTAGTCGCCGACGTTGCTGATATTCCCCTGGTGCATGAGAAGCTCATCTTCATTAAGGGCGACCCGAGTGAAGACGAGAATCTGAAGCGGGCGAATGTAGAGAAGGCGGCCTTCGCACTGATCTCCGGGAAGGATGAGACCGAGACATTGCTCTCAGCTATCGCGGTGGAAAAACTCAAGACCACTATGCATACCACCTGCATTGTTTCGGACCCGAAAGTTGCGCAAGCGATGAAGAAGACGGGCGTGGAGCAGACCTTATCGGCCGATGAGTTCTTCGGCCTGCTCCTCTCACGATCTGTTTTTGTGCCGGAGCTCTCGAGCTTTTTGAACGAGATGCTGGGCGTCCGGGGGATGGATCTGCATCAGGAGCGCATCCCTACGGAGTTCGAAGGTAAGACGTTTTTGAGATCCTCACACGGCTCAAAGAGCGATATGAGACCATACCCGTGGGGCTTGTGCGCGATAGCAGGATGACGCTCAATCCAGAGAAAGGTGCCATTTTGCGCGCAGGCGGTGAACTCATGTACATAGCTGAGGAGAAATTAAACCTCGGCTCGCAAAGACGATAGTCGCTGACTAATCGTCCGCGCGCATGAAGCTGGAAGCGTTGCTTCGGTTTACGAATCGTACCTCATTCGATTACTCAATCAAGCGGGCACGAACTTCGTCCCGTAGTAAATGATGCCGCGCTCACCCTCCTCACCCAGTTTCCTGAACACCGCACGCACACGCATGCCAATATGGATCGTTTCAGGATCACAGATGATCTCCGAGAGCATACGCGTGCCCTCATCGAGCTGGATGATCGCGAGGGTATAAGGTGTCTGACGGTTCTGGTTTCGTGGCGCTTGATAGACCGTGGAGAAGGTCACGATCTCACCCGTGCCCTTGAATTTATACGGCTCAATGCTCCCCTTGCGCCGGCACTGCGGGCAGACCAGTCGTGGCGGGAAGTAGTAACTCCCGCAGTTGGTGCAGTGCGTGCCCTCTAAGTTATAGCGCGATTCCTGCCATCGCCAGAATTTTGCCGTGGCTGCCATATAAGTTCGAGCCTCCAATGCTCAATATGTTCGTCCTCATATAAAAACCGTTATCCAGGGCTTCATCGTCGACGAGCCGTAGGAGAAGAGAAGCAGGTGCGACACGTAGTACGTACGGGGCGATGCTACGCGGTATACAGTACCTGACAGGAGGGGCAGAAGAAGCTTATGCGCGCGCTATCGCCCGTTCGCTCCAGCACCACCGTTCCCTGGCAAAGCGGGCAGCACTTTTTCCGATAGAGGGTAAGAAACGGCTGCAACTGCTCCTCGTTCCGCCGCACGGTATGAAAGAGCTGCGAGAACGCCCGTGCTTTGAAGGTAACATCGATCAGCTTCTCGTGCGGGATACCTCCCACGACGCTCAGCGGATGGAGTTTCGCCATAAAGAGCGCCTCGTTCTTGATGATGTTGCCCACACCCGCAAAGACCTCCTGATCGAGCAGCACATCGCAGATATAAGCATCCTTCCGCTCGGCGGCACGCGCGATCACCTTCCGAACATTCCAGTTGCCGGAGACGATATCGAGCTCTTCATCGAACTGCGCGTCGATCTGCTCAGTAGGAACGATGCGCACGGAGCAGTTATAGAAATTGAGCTGCTCGTTGTCGAAGACCAGTGCAAGTCGCGGTTCCTTGCCTTCACGCGCCTCGTTGATCCGATAGCTGCCGTACATGAGGAAGTGTATCTTGAGTGCGGCATCAGCGAACTGGAGGAAGAGGTTCTTACCTCGCGGGAAGATGTTCTCAATGGTTGCGTCGACGAAACCATCTTTCTCAATTTTGGCGTTCCCTGAGACAGCTGTTACCTTCTTACCTTTGAACCCTGCCAGCTTCTCAGCAACCGCCCATACCGAAGGCCCTTCCATCTAATGTGCTCCTGCTTCGCTTCGTGCGCCAACAATGTACTTTCTGCTCTTTCAATTGTTAAGCTCATCTGTAGCACAGATCAACTTGACCGCCTCGACTTGCGGGCGTCATCAGATTCTTTCGAGCTGTTTCAGCACCGTAACCGCTTGTAATGCGCTCGCTTCCTTGTCCTTGATCTCGAGCATGAGATCGAACTCGAGCCCTGCTGTTTCTTCGATGAACTGCTGGAAGTGGCGCAGATCGATGGTTTCGGCGTGCTTGCCCCTGCGCTGGCTGCTCGGTGCCGGGGAGCTGTAATCCACCATCGGCAGACCATCCCGGTGCTTCCACGTCCCGGTAATTCGGCTTACTGCTTCCCTGAGCGACGCGCCGGAACTGTTGACCTCGTGGTGGTAGACATCGAACAATACCGGAATACCGGTTTCTTCATGTAGTTGAAGGCACTCATCAAGCGTGTAAAGCCGATCGTCATTCTCGATTACCAGTCGTCTTCTTATAGTGTCTTCGAGTTCGCCGTAGCGCGTGACGAACCGCTGCATGCTCGCTTGTTTATCGCCGTACACGCCGCCGACATGGAGCTGTATCTTTGCCGCCCTGTCCAGTCCCATGAGGTCCAGTACGGCTGCATGGTAGCGCAGTTCCCGGACGCTGCGCTCGAAGACCTCTGCATCAATCGAATTGATGAGCGTGAACTGGTCGGGGTGCATGGAGATTCGGATGTTCTGGGCCTTGATGAATCGCCCTATCGTACGGAACTGCGACGTGAAATAGCGCTGCCAGTCGAATTGATTGACACGGTGGGAGGCAAAGGGCACGAGGTCGGAAGTAATCCGAAAGAACAGGAGATCGCGCTCGACGTTAAACGCGAGTATGTTCTGGAGGCAGTCGAGGTTGTTCGCAACCGCGTCAATCACCCGCTCCTCTGAGTACGATTTGAGCCTGAACGTTCGCGCTGCTTTGCAGCCAATGGTCCTGTTGAGGCAGGGATAGCCGATTTTCATCTCATAATGCTCGCTTCTCAAGCGCACCATACAAGGATCAGGAACGTCACTCAGTGGGACGACATGGAGAATCATTTAGTAATAAGCAGTAAAAAGAACGTGCGAGAAGCCGTTTTGAAAACTTTTTATGCTCGTGCAGCATATACTTAACTACCGGGAGGAAAGGGAGGGGTCGAATTTTTTCACCTCCGAACACAACGCGACTTTTCCCCCTTCTTTTTCTCTCGGAATACTCATGCTCCTACGAGCTATAAAAAGCTTTCGGCTTTTTGCGGGTTCTGTAGAGTACAGGTATTATTTCGCGACACCATGCCTTCGGATGGCATGGTAAAACTGACGAACGAGGAGATCAAATGGCTCATAATCCGTGCAGGGTCCGGCTTTTTCACCGTGAAGAAAGCTGCGGCGGTCTATGGGGTAACGGAGTGCCGTATGCAGCAGTTGATCAAGATGCATCGTGAAGACGGGGGAGTATTCGAAATTGGCTTCAAAGAGGCGGCCGAAGACCCACCCGACTCCTGACCAGAAGGCAGTAATCGAGGAGGCCGGGGGAGAAGAGTCGCGTCTGGGCGCTCGCCACCTCTATTACGAACTCCGACGGCGTAGTTACCGTGTACCGCACAACAAGATCCACCAGTATCTCCGAGAGACCGGGGAAGCGTGCCCAATCCGCGGAAGCAGCAGAAAAGAAAGCGATGCAGATACGACCGTGAGCATTCGGGTAGCCTGGTACACGGCGACTGGCATTGGACTTCGGTGAACCACCCAAACGCGATCATCCGTCTCGATGATGCGTTACGCATGGCGCTTGCCGGCGGTGATTTTTCGCAAGCGATCCAGGTGGAATCGATCGACCAGTAAATACGCACAGAGACTCACGGTTTTACTCCAACAAGAGCTCGGCGAAATTCGGGCGGCTACCTCAACCCCCAATATGCTGTCAACCCCCCAAGAGGTTCACCGTTTATATACTCGGAAACGTTCGTGTGATTGTATGGCAGTCTCACACAAAGTTCTCGCGGTCGTGGCGGTCCTTTTGCTCGTGTGCTGCTTTGCTGCTGGCTGGTTCGCGCGAGAAACGGTGGTACCTGCCATTGAGACACACGGGGAACGGGAGCTTGTTATTGGCGCGTTCCTGCCCCTTTCAGGCGCGCGCTCTTCCTCGGGCGAGTCGACGCGTGTCGCGCTGGAACTCGCGGCGAATGAGATAAACGATTATCTCGCAGAGCTTGAGAGTCCGACGAAAGTGCGCTTGCTCGTGGTGGATACCGCGACTGATCCAACAGTTGCCCGTGAGCAGCTTCAGCGGTTGGACCAGCGAACCGTAAAGCTCGTGATCGGGCCTGATTCGAGCCTCGAAGTCGAGGCGGTCAAGTCCTACGCGGACAATCACAGCATCATGCTGATCAGCCCGGGCAGTACTGCGCCCTCCCTGGCTATTCCGGGCGATAACATCTTCCGATTCGTCCCTGATGATACCCACCAGGCTGAGGCAATCGCCCAGCTGATGTGGAACGACGGCGTCAAGCTCGTGATACCCGTGTGGCGGGGCGATGTGTGGGGCGATGATCTTGCGGACGCGACGAAGCGCAGCTTCGCGGCTTTCGGCGGTACGGCGGCTGAAGGCGTGCGGTACAATCCCGAAGCCACCCAGTTCTCCACCGAGTTGGAGCGGCTGAACGGCCTGATGAGTGCCGCAATTGCGCAGTACGGCGACACGGATGCAGTAGCAGTTTACCTCCTGGCATTTGAAGAAGTCGTGCCGCTCTTCTGTGAAGCGCGGAACTATCCGCTTCTGAACTCCGTGCGGTGGTATGGAAGCGACGGCACGGCACTCAACAAAGCACTGGTCAGCGCCCCTGCGGCTGCTGAGTTCGCGGCCCAAACCGGCATTTTTAGCTCGCTCTACAGGCGCAACGAAGGGCCTATCTTGGTACAGATTCAAGAGCGTATCGGAAGACCGCCTGAAATCGATGCGCTCACGGCCTACGACGCGCTCTGGGTCGCCACGCTCGCGTGTATCGCGGCGGGCGATGCGGACGACGCCGCGGGCCTGAAGAAAGCGCTCGTGCGAACAGCCAATTCGTACTACGGCGCAACGGGCTGGACGGCACTCAATGAGGCGGGTGATCGTGCATTCGGCGATTACGACTTCTGGACCATCGCGAGGGTGCACGAGGGTTACGAATGGGTGCGGGTGGCGCGATACACGGTCAGCCCTGGCTCACCCGGCACGATACAGTTTGAGCAGCCTATTTGGACGGCGCCTTCACGGCGCGTGCTCATCATCCATTCGTACGACGAAGCATGGAGTTGGGATCAGGATATCCAGCGTGGCATCATCGAAGGTTTACGCCGGCACGGCTACATCCTTGATCGCGACTATGCGTTGAAGACCTTTTACATGGACACGAAAGTCAGCTACACCACGCCGGAGCAGATCGAAGAACGCGCCAGGACGGCGATTGCGCTCATCGAGGAGTTCGAGCCGGACATCGTCTTCGTGAATGACGATAATGCGCTCAAGTACGTCGCTGTCGCGTACACTGAGCGGTATCCCGATCGGAGACTCCCCTTTGTCTTCTCCGGCGTGAACGTGGATCCCACGATTTACGCGCCGATCACCAGCTTGGAGCGCCCGGGCGGGCCTATCACCGGCGCACTCGAGCGGTTCCCGTACTACGAGGGTTTCGCGTTGGCTCAGAGAATCATCCCGAATGCGAGTACTATCGTGCTCCTTGCCGACTCCAGTTCGAGCTCGAGCTTCGTCGTCAGCACGTTCAGGGAGCGGTACCTGGACGTGGTTAACGACTCGCCCTTGCAGGTCATCGGCCCACTTCAGGTAGGGACCTTCCGAGAATGGCAGGAGACCGTGACGGCGTATCAGACGGAAGCAGATCTCCTCGGT
Organism: Methanomicrobia archaeon; assembly: GCA_011049045.1. NCBI lineage: Archaea > Methanobacteriati > Methanobacteriota > Methanomicrobia > Methanomicrobia archaeon. Next base: position 68,942 of record DSCO01000061.1, read on the forward strand.
ATTCTCACGTACCATCAGCTCCGTGATGAAAACGGAAAGGTGGTCCCGGCACCGATGGTGGTTGAGTGGACCGTGCACCATAACGAACTCCCGGAACTCGGCGTGCTCACCTTCCATGCAGAGGACGGCTACTTCGCTGCCGTAGGCGTGTCTGGCTATAAGACTGGGCTCTACGTCGGTGTCATTGGCGGCGAAATCATCGGTGGCAAGGATCCTGCGATCATCCCTATTGTGGATCCTGCGGTGATCGAGGTCGCGTTCAACCTCGAGCGAGCGGATACGCTCGGGATCACCATACCCGCTGAAGAACTGGTGAAGGCCAGTGAGGTATTTCACGCTCCCCAGTGAGGAAGCAATGCTTTTATTATTGGGGCGACCACATACATTAACGGATTTGTTCATCGTGTGCGGATGAGATTCAGCCATGGAGATTGAGGAAAAGGATAAGGGAACGGTGAAGATACTAACGCTGAGTGGCCGGCTCGATGCGTATTCCTCAAACGAAGTGGAGAAGAGCATCACCGGCCTGATTGATGAGGGCTGCGTACGAATTGTGGTGAACTTCGAGGATGTGGAATAGAATACATCAGCAGCTCAGGCTTGCGCGTCATGCTTGCCGCACTGAAGCGCTTGCGTAAGCTCAACGGCGAGCTGAGTCTGGCATGCCTGCGACCCTACGTGAAAGAGGTCTTCGATATCGCGGGCTTTACGCAACTCTTTGGGATCTATGATCGCGAAGCAGAGGCGGTAGAGAGATGCGCCGCTGCAGGCACGTGACCCGGCATGAAGATAACGACTGCAGAACTGTTATTACGGTACTTAGAGGGTGAAGGCGTCGAGTATATCTTTGGTGTACCGGGTTTATCTCTGCTTCCCTTTTACGCTGCCGTTAACAAGCAGGATGCCATCAAGCTGATTCTAGCAAAGCACGAAGAAGGCGCGGCATTTATGGCCGATGGCTACGCGCGGGTGAGCCGCAAACTCGGCGTCTGCTATGCGACTTCAGGACCCGGAACGACCAACCTCATCACCGGCGTGGCATCGGCGTATATGGATAATGTCCCGATCTTAGTGATCACCGGGCAGGTAGCCACGAGTATCTATGGCAAAGGGGCGTTTCAAGACTCCACGAAGGCGGGTATTGACTCTGTTGCCATGTTAGATCCGATCACGAAGTACAGCACGATGATCCTCTCCCGCCAGAAGATGCCTGAGACGCTCCGCGAGGCTATTCGAATCGCCTTCAGCGGCAAGAGGGGCCCCGTACACCTCAGCTATCCGAAGGACATCATGGAAGAAACGATCGAAGATACCTTGCTGCCGGCAAAGCGGTATCACGTGGACTCGAACTACTTCGATCGCAAGCTAGTAATCGAGGCTGCGGAAAAGCTGGTGCGGGCAAAGAGGCCCGCGATGCTTTTGGGCGCCGGGGTGATCGCGGCTGATGCGATCATGGAAGCGCTCGAATTAGCTGAACTGCTCAACATTCCCGTCGCCACGACGCCCAAGGCGAAGGGCGTATTTCCAGAAGATCATCCGCTCTCATTGGGTGTATTTGGCTTCAGTGGCTCACCCGCGGCCGAGGAGTATCTGCTGGGAGGTGTGGATGTGCTGCTCGTGGCGGGCTCCAGTCTGAATCAAGTGGCAACGTTCTCCTGGGATCCGAAACTCCAGCCGACTGACTGCTTGATCCATATAAACATTGATCCCTCAGAAATCGGCAAGAATTATGTGGCGGACCTCGGTCTGATCGGGGATTGCCGTGCCGTGCTCAATGAAATTTCGTTCAGAGTTCTGCGGGAGTTACAGAAACACGACCCCAAGGAGGAGCGTCCGATCGAGGAGGTTGCCCGCTTTAAGGATCGTGTGGGCGTCTTCTACGAGCGTGAGAAGATGTTCTCGGATTCTGTCCCGATAAAGCCGCAGGCGCTGATGCGTGAGCTACAGGACTGCTTGCCTGAGGATGCCATCGTCTTCGTTGACGCCGGCAACCACACGTGCTGGGCGCTACATTATCTCCAGGTAAAGAAGCCGAACATCATTTTTGCGCTCGGACTGGCCGCGATGGGGTACGCCACACCAGCGGCGATCGGCGGCAAGCTGGCTGCGCCTGATAGGCCGGTTGTGGCGATCGTAGGTGACGGCTGCTTCCTGATGAACGGTATGGAGATCGCCACGGCAGTGAGCCATGATATCCCGGTGATCTGGCTCGTCCATAATAACGCGAAATTGGGGCTCGTGCACGATATTCAGCGCTTCAGTCTGGGCGATAAAACGGTATCCACCTTGTTTAAAGCAGTGGATTTCGCAACGGTTGCGCGAGGGCTCGGCGCCGCGGGCTACCGGATAGAACGTCCAGGCGAGCTTACGGAGATCTTACCGCAGGCTATCGAGCGTGCCGAGCCGACGGTGATTGACGTGCGCATTGATCCCACCGAAGTTCCCCCGATAGCTCGCTGGATACACAGCGTTGGGGAACTCCGTGCACGATTGGATGCATTTTGACCATGCATCTTATGGCAAACTGGTGCATGAGCGGTAAGTGAGCACGATTTCAGTGGTGTTTTTTTTTAGCGCGCTCTACCGACTCTGGTTTCTTTTTACTAAAAGGCGAAATACCCGTATTCACTACCCGCCATCCTGTTTCTGCTCACGAACTCAGACGAGGCGGCGATTTAAAGCGTCCTTTGCGCATCCGCAGCTCGTAATGGCTCTCGATCGTCACATTGCCCCGGTGCTGCTCTGTACACCTGCTCGGGCTTGAGCGCCGTCAACGTCTCCGCACTCGATGTCCACCATTTGCCGGGCGCGCACAAGCAGCACTTCAGCAAGCGCCTTGCCGGAACGCGGATCCACCACCGCCAGGAAGTCGCGCGCCCAACGGTATGCTCGTGGGCGAGTAGTAGTCCACCCACCGGCCTCTTTTTATCAGCACCTGCGCACTTCTTTGAGGTTATCGAAAGAACGCCTATCGAGTCAATTGCCCGTGATGGGGGGCAGATATTGTCGTGCGGTAATCACGGGTATACCCGTTCGCCTTCTTGAACCGGTGCTAAGCTTGCAGGAAGACAGGGCGATTTTCCACGTGGCGTGCTCACGCATCGTCTGTTCTGGTTGCAAGGCCGGGTTGGACGGAACGGATGAGAGCGGACACGCGCTCCCGGATACGGTGGACCCGTAACAACGTAACGGCGCAATGCGTGGTGCTTAAATAATTGATTAGCCTATTTACCACGAAGGATATGGTAGATGCGGTCCTTGAACTCTCTTTGAGATTGGTTGTGAACATGCTCGTGATCGTGGCGGTCGCGTTATTCGTTACGCACACACGGTACCTCGAGAAGGTTCTGCGGCATCAGTTCACGCTTCTCAATCGCGCGGTCTTCATCGGTGTCTTCGGCGCCCTCGCTATTTTCGCCACCTACGCGGGTATTCCAGTACCAGGCGCGATAGCAAATGTGCGTGATCTCGGCCCGATGATCGCGGGGTTGCTTGGCGGGCCGGCAATCGGCCTCGGTGCGGGTTTAATCGGCGGCGTGCACCGCTATTTCCTGGGCGGTCTTACTGGTCTTCCCTGCGCACTGGCTACGGTACTAGCAGGGCTCTTTGGCGGCATGATCTATCTGAGCCGTGACGGTAAATTCATCGGCGTTTTGGGTGCGGTGATCTTCGCAGCGCTCATGGAATCGCTCCATATGGGCCTGATCCTCGTGCTCGCAAAGCCGTATGCAGACGCAGTTGCGGTTGTCAAAACGATCGGCATGCCGATGGTGCTTGCGAATGCATTGGGCATGCTCATCTTCGCGCTCATCATCTCGAACTGGCTAAGGACGCGCGATGGCGTGTGCCTCCGCGAGGAAAGGAACTAAAAATGCTGTCCTCGATCTTCGGGCTCTTGCTGACACTGGCAGAGAAGATCTGTGTGCTCCTCGTCTTCGCGTACATTGTCAGCCGCACCACGTATTTCCAGGAGATTCTGGATAAGAAGTTCACGCTCAGGAATCAGGCGTTCCTGATCGTCATCTTCGGTGCGTTCTCGATCTTTGGAACGTATTCAGGGATACAGCTGTTCGATGCGATCGCGAATGTCCGGGATCTTGGCCCGATGATCGCGGGCTTGATTGGCGGGCCGGTGATCGGGTTAGGCGCAGGCCTGATCGGCGGTGTGCACCGGTATTTCCTCGGCGGCTTCACGTGCATACCTTGCGCGCTCGCCACGGTGCTTGCTGGCGTCTTCGGCGGGCTCATTTATATGGCGCGTAAGGGTGAATTCATCGGTGTGCCCGGTGCCGTGGCCTTCGCGGTGCTCATGGAGTCATTCCATATGGGGCTCGCGCTCCTCATTGCCCGCCCCTTTGACGAGGCCCTCATCCTCATCGAGAACGTCAGTGTGCCCATGATCTTTGCGAATGCCGTGGGCATGTTCTTCTTCGCGTTCGTCCTCTCAAATCTGATCCGGGAGCGGGAGACGGCTGAGGAACGTGACCGTTACCATGCGGAGCTGGAGCGCAAGCGGCAGGAATTGAAGATCGCGCACGAGATCCAGCAGAGTTTCCTGCCTGAGGCGATACCACTATTGAAGGGCTTCGAGCTCGCGGCTCTGAATCTTCCCGCGCGTGAAGTGGGCGGTGATTTCTACGATTTCATACCCATTGCGGAAGACAAAATCGGGGTCACCATCGCGGACGTTTCCGGTAAGGGCGTGCCCGCGGCACTCTTCATGGCGCTTTCGCGTACCGTTGTCCGGACGAAAGCGCGCGGTAATCCGAGCGTTGCGGAGGTGATCGAAGCGGCGAACAGTAGTATCTCTGCGGATTCGAAATCGGGCATGTTTGTCACCCTGTTCTATGCGATCCTGGACTTGAAGGCGCGAACGCTGACGTACGTCAACGCGGGCCACAACCCGCCGGCGCTCTTCCGTGCGCTGAGCAGCGACATCATTCTGCTTAAGGCCCGTGGCATTGCGCTCGGCGCGCTCGACGAGATCGCTCTGGAGGAGCGCACGATGCAATTGGACCGCGGTGACACGGTGGTCTTCTACACCGATGGTGTAACGGAGGCGGTGAACGAGCGTGAGGAGCAGTTTGGTGAGGAGCGCCTGGTTGCTCTCATTACCGAGTGTCACGGATTAACAGCGGACGCGCTCGTGGAGCGGATAAAGAGCGAGGTAGTGGCCTTCTGCGGCGGAGCACCGCAGTTCGATGACATCACGGTGATGGTCTTGAAAGCGGGGGAAGTAGAAGATGCGTGATCACGTGGAGCAGGAGTTCGAAGCTGATTTAGCACAGCTCGAGCCAATCGGGAAATTTATAGTGACCGTGCTTCGCGAATTCGGCCTGGAAGAGCAGAGGATCTTTCATCTCCAGCTGGCTGTTGACGAGGCGTGCTCGAATATCATCAAGTACGGATACGCTACTGCAACGGCCGAAGAGAACAAGATCATGATCTGTTGCTCACGGCGCGATGGCACCATTGCGGTAGAGATCAAAGATAATGGCAAGCCATTCGATCCGATGACCGTGGCATCACCTCATCTGGAAGCGAGCCTGGAAGAGCGGCAGATCGGCGGACTCGGGATTTACTTCATGAAGAAAGTGACGGATGCGATCTCGTATGCGTATACGGACGGCCAAAATGTGCTGACCCTGGTCGTGCGGTGTTGATGGCTGTATGGATGGTGATGCATTGTGCGTTTACACCCGCTTTAAATATACGTGACCCTTCATGCAAGACGTGAATGAGTGACTGAGTGAAGGAGCATGCCAAAGAAACCACCGGAACTCATCTATGCGGTTGATGACGTACCGCCACTGTCTGCTAGCCTGCTCTTGGGGGTGCAACATATCTGCATCATTGCCATCTCACTTATTTTCCCCGTCGTCATTGTCCGTGCAATCGGTGGCTCAGCTGTGCAGGCAGAGTTCATGGTCAGCATGGCGCTCTTTGCGGCCGGTGTGGGCACGATCCTGCAGGCACTGAATCGAAAGGGCATAGGATCTGGATACCTCTGTCCATCAGTCTGCGGGCCCTCGTATCTCTCTGCGTCACTCTTAGCGGCGAAAACGGGCGGGCTCTCGCTACTCTTTGGCATGACCCTGATTGCTGGCACCTTTGAGGTGTTCCTCTCACGTGCAATGCATCGTCTCCGCGTTCTCTTCCCACCCGAGGTGACCGGCACGGTGGTTGCAATGGTTGGTATCACCGTTGTGCCGATTGCCATCACGAATTTCATGGGACTCGATGCCTCCGACACGGTTACTGAACGTGCTGAACTTATCGTAGCCTTCATTACGCTGGGCGCTATGCTGGGCACCAGTGTGTGGAGCAAGGGTAAACTGAAACTGTACCCCCTGCTTATAGGTATGATCATCGGGTACGCCGCTTCATATCTACTCGGCGTACTCGGCGCCGTTGATCTTCGTGAAATAACCGAAGCACCGGTGATCGCCGTGCCGGAGCTCGAGTATTTTGGCTGGTCATTCGATCTCCTCCTCCTTGCTCCGTTCCTGATCGCCGTCACCTGCTCAACGCTGAAGAGCGTGGGTGATCTCACCACGTGTCAGAAGATCAACGACCTCGACTGGAAACGCCCGGATATGAAGAACATCGGTGGTGGTATTCTTGCCGACGGGCTGAGCGCGGTCACCGCAGGCCTCGTAGGAACGATGGGGCAGTCAACCTCCTCGAGTAATATCGGGCTCTCGATCGGGACGGGCGCAACGAGCAGGCGAATCGCCTTTGCGGCCGGTGGGATTCTGATCACGCTCGCGTTCTTTCCCAAACTGGCCGCGATCTTTGTGATCATGCCCAAGCCAGTAATGGGCGCTGCACTCATCTACGCCGTGAGCTTCATGATCATCGCGGGGTTCAATCCTTGTTTTGGTGGATCGGTCTCTTCGACATGGCAAGCATAGTTTCTGTGGCGGTTGTTACTACGGTTTCAATCCTTGTTTTGGTGGATCGGTCTCTTCGACTTGGAAATGCCAACAGACTATTCAGAACTATTATGAGTTTCAATCCTTGTTTTGGTGGATCGGTCTCTTCGACCGCGGACCCGCCTAATTGCGCGGCGGATGAGATGAGTTTCAATCCTTGTTTTGGTGGATCGGTCTCTTCGACTTACCGGTAGCTTTGCGAGTGCCAGCCCAGCGCCGAGTTTCAATCCTTGTTTTGGTGGATCGGTCTCTTCGACCTGAGGGTCATTGCTCTTCCTCCTCGTTTGATGGAGTTTCAATCCTTGTTTTGGTGGATCGGTCTCTTCGACCAAAATGAGAAAGAAGCTAAGCTGAGTGATGACCGCGTTTCAATCCTTGTTTTGGTGGATCGGTCTCTTCGACCAGTTCCCTACATAAAGATCAACAAAACTATCGTTAGTTTCAATCCTTGTTTTGGTGGATCGGTCTCTTCGACATCAAGCATCGCACGTGATACCCACCCGGCGTAGTCAAGTTTCAATCCTTGTTTTGGTGGATCGGTCTCTTCGACTTATCAACCTTAATTATATATTGGTATTAGAGTATAGTTTCAATCCTTGTTTTGGTGGATCGGTCTCTTCGACCAATTACGAAGCGTCGGTTGCGGTGCCCATACTCAAGTTTCAATCCTTGTTTTGGTGGATCGGTCTCTTCGACGCACAGATGACATCGTTGCCGTTGCAGAAGAATCGGGTTTCAATCCTTGTTTTGGTGGATCGGTCTCTTCGACCCTTTATTTTTGCAGATGATTTTTCCGGTACAATGCGTTTCAATCCTTGTTTTGGTGGATCGGTCTCTTCGACTCAGCGAGGACGA
>DSCO01000062.1 GCA_011049045.1 Methanomicrobia archaeon
GCGCAGATCTGCGCCAGACCACTCCCCATCACGCCGATCCCCACCACACACACGGTTCTTATGGCCATGGCTCTTCCTGTTTCCTTTATCTAGCACTCGATAACGGAGAATATCGGACAGGTATGCGCCCCGCCCGAGTACGTATCTCCCTTGTACGTATACGCGCCGGTCAGCTTCACCTGCTTTCCCAGGAGGTCTTGCGTGGCGTGCTCCGTATCATGCTCGAGCCGCCCTATGACACACGGACCCTCGCGCGTCCGCACCAGACAGGGGATAAACGGCACATCGTCCTCAAAACCTTCCGAAGCCACGCGAATGACCGTGAAGGTCTCCAGAAAACCTTCGCCACTCAGTTCCGTGCGCTCCAGCGTCCTGCTCCCGCACCACTGGCAAACCGGCAGGGGATTACAGGTGATCTTCGTGCATGCGCCACAGCGCAGACCCAGCAGTTTCCCCACCTTCAACCCGTTTTCGTAATCAGAATACGATAGAATCTGATATTCTCGCGCCAATTCCTTTTCTATCTCCTCTTGTGTCCTTCCCACCATGTTCATGATACCTCCATTAGCTGCTCCTTTTCGCCCTCCCGAGAATAAGGTGACACAAGGTCCCGAAATCCCCACCGAGCGTATCGGTCATGCCATATTCCGGAACGGGGTTGATCTGATTGCCCTTTGGTGAGTTGCCCCGCATCTGCTTCACCACCCAGTACACCTGCGACGCACCGGTCGCGCCAATAGGATGGCCTTTCCCCATGAGCCCACCGGACATATTGACCGGTATTTTGCCGTCTAGTTCCGTCTCACCCGCGGCCGTCGCCTCTGCCGCCTCACCCCATGCGAAGAAGCCCATGCTTTCCAGCGCGATCAACTCGGCGATCGAGAAGCAATCATGCACCTCGACCATATCGATATCTCGGGGCGTGAGTTTTGCGCGTTTGAACGCCATCCTCGCTGAAGTGATCCGCGACACAGGCTTGGTTATGTCCTCCATCCGGGCCAGCGGCGTACCCGAGGCCTGACCGGTGCCCAGCACGTAGATCGGCTCATCCGAGTACTTTCGTGCGAACTCTGCGGAGCAGAGCACCAGCGCAGCCGCGCCATCCGAAAACGGGCAGCAGTCCAGCAGCGTCAGCGGATCCGCCACCATTCGTGAATTGATAACGTCTTCGACCTTCAAATCGCCCATCTTTTTGTAAAATTGCGCTAACGGGTTTAACGCGCCATGCCGATGGTTCTTGATCGATACGTGCGCCATCTTCTCCCGCAGCGTCTCCAGCGGCAGGTCATAGGTCTTCGCGTACTGCCGCGCGGCCATCGCAAAGACTCCCGGGAATGTCAGCCCCGCGGGTCCCTCGGTCGGTGCATGGCAGGCCATCGCAAAGGTCCGCGTGGCCAGCGGCGTGCCCATCATGAGCGCTTTCTCCACGCCACCCGCGAGCACCAGCTCGAATTCGCCCGAGGCCACCCACTGCGCTGCGTCCCTGATCGCGACCGAGGCCGACGCGCATGCGCCCTCGTACCGCGTCGCGGGAATCGGACCCAGGTTGAGTTCAGCCGCCGAGAATGCCGCGGACATCACCTGCCCCTCCTCGAACCCGAGCAGGGCTGCACCCTGGAACAACGCTTCAATATCACGCAGGGACACACCTGCATCATCAACCGCCCGCAGCGCAGCCTCCGCAAAGAGCTCAAGCGAAGTCTTCGACGCCCGGCCAAATTTCGTATGGCCTACCCCTATAATCGCCACATCTCGCATTACTCCCTTTCTCCTCCCTACACCTCTGTTACTTTTTGCAGTTATAACGATTGCGAAATCGCGTGTTCATTAGGTATACCTACACAAAAAGGACTGCATCGCTTGTATTAGTATCGCTGCGCTCTGTTCTTTGACCGCCTCAGCCATGAATACGCAGCCGCCGCCTGAGCAGATCGCATTGCCGCGTACTCGCAGCCCCATGCCGAACCTGATCAGCTCTTCATCCGCCCTGTCTCGTACAATAAGGGCGAGCACGCCGGTGCCATCATCGACCCTCACCATTCGCTCCCCCGGGCTGTTCTCGGCCGGGGTCGAGGTCGAGACCACCGCCGCCTCTATGAGCACATCAAATGCACCGTCGCCGCAGAGGAGCTCGCCGATCTGCATCATTCGTGGCTTGTTGAGCTCGGCGAAGCTGGGAAACTCGATATCCGTGCCGAGCACGTGGAGGTTGGCTGATGCTCCAACGTACAAGGTCGGTAGCTCCTTCCACCGTTTCACCGGCACGTTCTCCAGGGCAACGACGCTGTTTCTCGTGAGCTCTTCGCGCGCCACCCCCGAGATGAAGGGTACTTTCGCGGACTCATCCGCAAGGACGCCGTAAAGAACTCGCTGTCGGCCTCGATCCTTCGTCTGGAGTTCGCGACGCGCAACCTCGAGCACTCTTCCAACTGTGCTTATTCCCGTTTCACCGCTCCTGAGTCCACGCAGTCCGCGGCTTTCGCCACTGGAGAACCGGAAGAACCCGTGTTTGCCGTAGATCTGCTGCATCGTTGTCCGAGTAGAAAGAAGTCGCGGCGAAGAAAATACTTTTTCTCTTCCGGACTAACCCTTGTTTATACTGAGCAGTAAGGCCGCGATCACCGCTCAGTTTCAGGATGATCTGATCTGTTCCGAGCCGAAACGCGGAGCTACCCATGGCGAAACAGGATGTAGTGGGCTTAGGCGCTTTGAATTGCGATGTGCTTTACGCTGTGGAGCGCATAGCGCGAGGCGGTGAAGAAGTGGGCATTCTGGATATAAAGAAAGCCCCGGGCGGATCGGCGGCAAATACCATCGTGGCACTGGCGCGGTTGGGCGCGTCCGTCGGGTTCGTGGGTGTGGTGGGAAGCGATGAGGAAGGCCAGCTGATTGTGGACGATTTCTGTACCGAACAGGTAGCAACGCGAATAACAAGAGCAGAAGGGTACACGGGCGCCGCGATCGGGTTCGTGGATGCGGAGGGCGAGCGTGCGTTGTACATCTATCCCGGCGTCAACGACCAGCTCACTATGGCGGATATCGATCTGGAGTTCGTGAACGACGCGCAGTTCCTCCATACAAGCTCGTTCGTGAACGACGCGCAACTGGCGATGCAGCGCGAACTGGCCCGTGAACTGCATGCACAGCTCAGCTTCAGCCCCGGGATGCTCTGCTTCTCCCATACGCTACCGGACCTGGAGGAGCTGATAGCGCGCAGCGCCGTGGTCTTTCTCAGCCTCGGTGAATTGAACTGCCTGGTTTCAGTCGGGGATTACGAACGAGGTGCTGAGATCCTTATCGGTTCCGGTGCTCAGACCGTCTGCGTGACACTGGGTGCAAAGGGCTGCTTCATTGCTGATCAATCGGGCGCGGCGCACCTTGTCGCGGCATATCCAGCGCAGGCCATAGATACGACGGGTGCGGGCGATGCATTCGCCGCTGGCTTCCTCTTCGGACTGCTGCATGAAAAGAGTCTGCAGGAATGTGGCAAGATCGGCAATTTCGTCGCGTCACGCTGTATCCGCGAATACGGGTGCCGTAAGGGACTACCCTCTGCACGTGATTTGAGCTCAATCGAGTGAGCGCAAAGAGAGCACATACACGTTCATCAATCGACCTTCACAGCTCTCCACTGCTCCGAACGTTTGTAACGCCTGTTCCAGCCACGCCAGATCGACGGGCGTATAGTCCTTGAATTCGTGGATCTTCTTGAATCCCGCGGCGTTCAATTCCGCCAGTATAACCGCTTCGCTCGCCACCCGAGCGGCTTCACGGAGCAGACGAAGACGCTTGAGCGGCTCGATATGATGCAGAATCCCAAAGCCGATGACCACCTCAAAACGGCCGCTGAGGTATGGCAGCGCGGTCGCATCGGCCTGCTCGACGATGATTTTGTCACTGAGTCCCTCACGCTCCACCTCGCACCGCGCCTCACGCACGGCCACTTCAGAGACGTCAACGGTCGTGACGCGACAGTCGAACTCGCGGGCCGCGATGATCGCCAGCGGACCCGCGCCAAGGTCAAGAAGGTGTTTACCCCGAACGTTCCAGCGCCGTAAAATCGCCGCACGCTCGATTATGCCCCGCTCATCCTCTTCCATCTCGCGCGTTCTTGTTAAGTAGGTGGTACCGGTATTATGTTAGTATGGACCCGGAGCGGTTACTGTGCGTCAAAGCAGCAAAGCGAGCAGGCGAGGATATCCGGCAAGCCTTGCTGGCGCGCGGCCTGCTGCGAACCGACGCGAAGATCATCTCCGATGAACAGTTCATTTACCTCCCGCTTTCACGGCCGTTACCCGAGGTCGAACTGCGCGAACTCAAGATCAGAGAACTGACCGCACGCGATTTCATCATCATCGAAACTCGAAAGCGCATAGAAGACCTGCTCGGTTTTAAGCCTGCGTTTGAGGTCGTTGGTGATATCGCCGTTCTCACCGAAGAAGTAGACCCGTTGAAAGAACGGGCAGTGGCTGACGCGATCATGGCGCTCCACCAGAACATCAAGGTGGTCGCCAAACGCGTTTCCGCGGTCGAAGGCGTTTTCCGGACCCGCCGGTTAGAACATATCGCGGGCGAGCACCGCACGGAGACGCTCCACCGCGAGAACGCGTGCAGGTTCATGCTCGATCTCGAGACGGTCTATTTCAATCCGCGACTGGCTGGCGAGCGGCAGCGAGTTGCGTCTCAGGCGGCTCACTTCGGCACACCTGAGAACGTTATTGATATGTTCGCCGGGGTCGGACCGTTCGCCATACAGATCGCGAAACGCGCACCGCAGAGCCACATCACGGCGATCGACATCAATCCCGAAGCGATACGATATCTCCGGAAAAACAGGGAACTGAATCAGGTACACAACGTTGAGGCCATTGTAGGGGACGTTCGAATGCTGCAGACGTACTGCAAGAACACCGCCGACCGGATCATCATGAACCTCCCGAAGAGTGCATATCTCTTCCTCCGCGAAGCGGTGAGCATGCTCAAGCTCGAAGGCGGAATTATCCATTTCTACGCGCTGGAATCCGCATATTCCGCGGAAGAAGCGCAGAAGCGTGAAGCACTTGACCGGGCGATTGAGCAGGCGAAAGAACGTTTGGTGACCTCGGTCAAGGGATTAGACGCGGAGTTCACGCGCTATTCCGTGCATATACGAGAAGCGCGTAAGGTGAAGGCCTACGCGCCCTACGCCTATATCGTGGGCTTTGATGTAGAAATGAAAGATGATGCGTTCGTCCCTCGTCAAAGCACCAGCTAAAACGCCGAACGTACCGCGCCATCATGCCGTACACTACGTGTCCCGTTTGACGGAGTAAAACGATCTAGTTCTGAGCTGTTTCTTCTTACGGCGCAGGTCTAACAACGCGATCACGTCTTCGTTCTTAAGCTCAGACTAGCAGATAGAGCAGATGTCGCTGCACCGTTCGTTTAGTATCTCCGAGAAGCCCTATCGCTCTAGTATCGCCCAAAAACACGATGAGCGCGTTTCTTAGTGGCAGGTTATGGAAACCTAAGAGAGATGCTTCCATCACGGCGATCTTCACGCCTGCGCGGATACGCAAAGGCATTCAAACAGCAGCGGGCGATAGCGCGGATGAGTACCTACCTGTTTGCATGAGCGAATAGAAGCCTTCGCGATAGATCAACCAGCGGATTTAACCGGAGCGAAGGCACGCGATGCCGTTAGTCCTCGACACCGCTTCGCCGTTGATCGCCACCTGCGGCTGGCGCCAGCGGAAGAGTATGACGGAAAAAAGTGCCATGCACCGAAAGCATTATAAGGCGCTAAGTAGTTTCAATTAAGTTACGCTAATTATGGCAAAGAAGCCGTTAGAAGAAGCGCTTCTGGAAGACGCTTTCGTCGTCACCCATCCGTTGAGGTACCGGATCGTTGAGCTGCTTGCGGAAACGCCGATGCATATCAACGCGCTGAGCAGGGCGTTAGGTGTGGAGCGACGGCTCATCGCGTATCATCTCACGACGCTGGAAGAGCGCGGATTCGTAAAGAGCAAGTACGAACTCTTCGTGCTGCTCAAGCAGAAAGGAACGGCTCTGAGGGTATATAAGGTCACCGATAAGGTCGCGGAAGTGAAAATGAGCCTGAAAAAGGCGCTTTGATTCGCGCTCCGCTCCACCCTTCTGCTCACCAGACGTTATCGCGAGTATCCCGCCTCTCGTGTGTCACTTGCCGCTAACGTCTGATCGCACCGGCGCCTGAGCTCACGGATCATTCCTCAATGGGGGAGAAGAACCCTTCCTCCTACCGACTTAGGCCAGCACTAACTTCACGTACTCCATCTTCCCCGTAGTCCGGAATTTCAGTATCATTTCCTTCACGCGCACAGCGTCGCCCTCCAGAATGAAGACCTCAAGGCACTTGTCCTCCCGCAGATGGTTGTGGATCTGCGTGTGGATGATATCCTCGAACTCATGCTTGATCGCGGTCACGGCATCCTCGACGTGCTGTGCATGTATGAGCAGGAGCACGGCGTTCAGCCGCCCTTCCAGCCGCTCTTTATCCTTACAGTCGGCGATGAGCATCTGCGCGCCGACTCGCAGCACTTCCGACCGCCCGGAGAACCCGAGCTCTTCCTGCAGCTTGACCAGCTCCGCAAGAAGTTCATCATCCATCGAGACGCTGATGATCGTCATGCGACCGCCCACTCCGGCGCTCCTTTGGTTTAGGTACTAACCCGGTTATACCTGCGGGTGAACTTAATAATAATAAGTAAAAAGTTAATAAATAGGTGGTTCCCAAGTGTATACTGAAGAGTATACTGAGGATGGTGACGCATGATGGCGCATCACAGCGAGGATCCGAGGCTCATCCGTCATGAGTTACTCAGACATGCACCGTTTACCGCGTTCGGTGCCGTTACCGGTCTCCTCCTCGTGCTCTTTGCGGTTCATGTTACGCCACCTGCCGCGGAGCGCCTCTTCTTTACGCTCCATCCGATACATGTCCTCTTGAGCGCGCTCGTGACCGCGGGGATGTACCGCTTGCATAAAGGCGGAGGACTCGCTCTGGTTGTGATCGGCTACATTGGATCCATTGGGATAGCGACAATCAGCGATTCGCTCGTGCCCTACGCGGGTGAACTCCTGTTGCAGCTCCCCAATCCCGGGCTTCATATCGGATTTATCGAGCGGTGGTGGCTCGTGAATCCCCTGGCCTTTCTCGGTATCGCGATCGCCTATTGGCGGCCCACAACAAGGTTCCCCCACGCGGGCCACGTGCTGCTGAGCACCTGGGCCTCGGCCTTCCATATCATTATGGCCATGACTGTGCCCGTGAGCGCGCTAACGCTCGTCCTCATCGGCTTCTTTCTCTTCCTCTCCGTCTGGTTCCCCTGCTGCCTCAGCGATATCGTCTTCCCGCTGCTCTTCGTCGGAGACCGCACCGCACGCAAGCCCAACCTTTAAATTCCGCGACCGCCGATAATTACTGGGGTAGAGAAGCGGAGGAGAAAAAAGAAGCGCATTCGTACTGTCTGTAAAGATGAAAGAAGGATACGGGGGTGAAGCGGAATCATGAAGATCATCGGGATCATTGTGCTGGTGGTGGTTGCGCTCTTCATACTGCTGCCCATTCTCTCGGGCAACGCGCCACTACCAGGAGATATGTCCGCGCACGCGATCGGTGAGTTCATCGGGGGGTTCGTAGGATACTGGTTCGACGCCTTACGGAGCGCTTTTTTTGAGTAATTCAGTCCGTTCCGGCGAGTTCCGACCCGTGCTCGGTCTGGTAGCTTACGCTGAGAGTTGCCCCGCCGCCTCGAGCCGCTTCCGTAAGAAGTCCGCCTCGAACGAGGCCAGCAGCCAGCCCGCACGCGGCCCGGAGGGTTTCCCCAGCAGCGCGATATAGACCGCCTTGAAGACTTCCTTTACCTCCGCGTTGACCCGCGCGGCGACCTCGTAGAAGGTGTTGTGCCACTCCTCTGCGCTCAGGTTCTTCTCGCCCTGTAAGGCCTGGGCAAAGAGCACCAGCGCGCTTTTCTGCGTTTCTGAGAGCTGCTTTATTGCTTCGACCGGTAATGCCGTCTGCACCTCGAACTTCACCTGCTCGGGCGCATAGATGCGCAGCCAATTCTCGACGTACTGCGCCTTCTGGCGTATATCCGCAAGCTCCGCTTCGTTCGCTTCAGGGATCTCATACCCGCTCCGCTTGATCACCTCAAGCAGCGTGCTGAACTCGCCGCGCGCGATCTGTACGAGCGTGATGAGATGCCTGAGCGGGATCGCTGCCGCGACACCGCGCCCGATGCCCCCCACCTCACGCTCGTAGGCGTCCACGAGATTGAGCAGCGGCAATCCCGGGTTGAATTCGATATGCTTGTCCGGCCAGACCCGGGCGATGACGTACTTCAGGATCTCGGGTGGCACGGCCTCCAGCATTTGATGCACCGGAATGTTCGTCCCGCGCGAAGAAGACATCGCGGTCACCCGCGCCTTCTCGCCCGCGGCATCGAGCTTCAGAAGGATGTGCTCAAAGGGGATCGGATACGGCGCGGGATAGTTATACAGCTCTTCTGAGATGCGCTTTCCCGTGTCGAACGACCCGCCAGGCGATGCGTGATCCTTGCCAAAGGGCTCCACGGTCACCCCGAGGATCTGCCAGCGCGCTGCCCAATCCACGCGCCACGCTAATTTACCGCCGCCCGTTAACGAAGCAACACCGGTGTTCCCGCATGCACACGCGTAATACACAACCCCCTGCTCACCGTCGTAGCCGGTTACCTTCGCAGCATTAATCCTCCCGCAGCGATCACAGAGCGGGTTGAACGGCGACCAGTCAGCCGGCAGGTCGCGACCGGAAACCTCGGTGATGATCCGTGCCAATGCATCCTTCTGCGCCAGCGCAGCCTTTATCATCGCCACGTACCGTCCTGACTTGTAAAGCTCATCAGCACGGAAGACCGCCAGCTCGATCTCCAGGATCGCGAGCGAGTCGAGGAACGGCTGGAGGAAATGGTCAGCGTAAGAAGGGTGGCAGCCGTACGGATCAGGGATCTCGGATAAGGGCTTGCCCACGTGCGCTTCATACTCCTGCGGAAGGAACGGGTAGCGCCGCCGCAACGGATCGAAGGTGTCCGCAACGTAAATGAGCTGCGCATCGACACCCAGATCCACGAGCGCGGTGTGCACGGCGTCCGCCACGATGATCTCACGCAGATTCCCCACGTGGATATCACCGGAAGGTGTAATGCCCGTGGCCACCACATGCTGCTTCACGTTCCGCTTCGCCACGATATCGCGAGCGATCGCTTCTGACCAGTGCATGGTTGAAATAAGGTAGTGCGCGGGGTTTAAAAGAAAGAAGAGAGGGATGATTGGACATAGCAGCGATCCGCAGTTCCCGAGTGCTCGCGCAACGCAGTACCGTACGGAACGCTGGCGGGCTTATCTGCCGGGTTCGGCATGAGTCCGGGAGTTTCCCCGCCGCTATGGCCGCTATGCCCACTGTATACGAACGCTTCTTCGCATATAAAGTTTCAGTGCTGGAGTGCCGTCCCCACCACCTGGTCTGACCGAAAGCCTTTTTATACCGAGCTGCACAATGGTACATATCGAACCGCCATAAGTAACCTCAGCCGCGCGGGGGTGCTGCACCACCCCCGCGACGGCCCTCCGCTTCACGCCCTCTTCTTCTCTGCTGCCCCACCGCGTAAATACCGACGCGAATACGAGCTTAATCAGCGCTCACACACTTCTGCTCGATGAACTTCGCGTGTGTGAAAAAGCGATAACCTTAAATATCGTCCGGCGAACATATACATATCGGAAATACGAGGTGAGATAAAAAATGAAAAGAAGAACCTTATTGGCAGTAGTAGCTCTACTGGCAATCGGAGCGACCGTGATCTTCAGCGGCTGTGTTACCGAAGAAGAGCCCGCTGCCCAGCCGTTGATCCTTTCAACCACGACGAGCCTTTATGACACCGGGCTGCTCGATCATTTGAAGCCGGTCTTCGATGAGCAATACAATGCGGATCTACGCATCGTCTATGCGGGAACGGGAAAAGCATTAGAATACGGAATGCGCGGTGATGTTGATGTGCTCGCGGTCCATGATCGAGCACGGGAAGATCAGTTCATCGCGGATGGCTATGGGGTCAATCGTCGAGGGTTCGCGTACAACTACTTTGTCATTGTGGGTCCTGAGAGCGATCCTGCGGGGATCCAGGGGATGACGCCTGAAGATGCATTTAAGACTATCAGGGAGAAAGGCATGGCCAATCCGGATGATATAAAATTCGTCTCCCGCGGTGACGCTTCAGGCACGCATGCGAAGGAGCAAGTGGTCTGGAAGAGCGCGGGCTTCGAGTACGGAGATATCAGGAACTCCACCGAAGGCTGGTATGTGGAAGCAGGCAGCGGCATGGGCCCCACACTGGTGATGGCGAGCGAGAAATTCGCGTATACCTTATCAGACATTGGCACGTTCCTCGCCTTTCAGGGTGATATCCAGCTCGTTCCGCTCGTCGACCAGGGGGAGATTCTGCTCAATGTCTATGGCGTGATGGCCGTCAATCCCGAACATCACCCTCATGTCAATAGCACGATGGCGACCCACTTCATCAACTTCCTGATCTCGGACGAGACGCAGCAGATGATCGGTGAATTCGGCGTCGCTGAGTATGGACGGCCGCTCTTCTACCCCCTGAGCGATGGCAATTGCCCCGACGAGGTGCTTTGTGGCTGCCCGACCCTGGAAGATTGCTTTGAACCTGTAGCGTATGCGGCAAACTAAACACGCAGTAAAGCAAGCTGGAAACGCCCGATCTGAAAGAGAAAGAGCACGTTGGGCCTTTTCGTGTCAGAACGGCCCTCCTTTTTTCTACTCCAATCTACTCTCGGTAAATGCTGTGAAAAGGGGACAGAAGACGCGTACGCAATGGTGCGCCGCACTAAATAAGATCGTCCATAGAGTTCGAGGGTAAGAAATGAACGAGTTGGTTGAGGGCTTAATCACCGCGATCAAGCTCATCATTACGCTCAACCCGGAAGTGGTCGATATCACGCTCCGGACGCTACGAATTTCGTTGAGCGCGCTGGTCATTGGAACATTCCTCTTCATACCGGTGGGAAGCTTGATCCATTTCCACGAGTTCTGGGGGAAGCGCAGCTTAATAAATATTATCCAAACGCTTTATGCACTCCCCACCGTGGTGGTCGGACTTTTCGTCTTCTTATTACTCTCGCGATCCGGCCCCCTCGGCGTTCTGGGGCTCCTCTTCACCCCCACCGGTATGGTCATCGGGCAGATCCTCTTGATCGCCCCGATTATGACAGGATTAACCATCTCAGCCCTGAGCGGCGTAGGAAGAAGCATTAGAGAGACCATTATCTCACTTGGCGCCACGGAATCGCAGGCGATCATCGCGAATATAAAGGAAGCGCGATTCGCCATCCTAGCCGCCGTAATTACGGGTTTCGGCCGTGTCATCTCAGAGGTGGGAGCCGCGATGATGATCGGTGGTAATATTCGGGGCTACACGCGGGTGCTGACCACAACGATCGCGCTCGAAACCTCGATGGGCAATATCGAGCTCTCCCTCGCACTGGGTATTATCCTCCTCTCGCTCGCCCTCATTATCAATGTTGGGTTGAACTGGATACAACAGGGGAGGTCACGGGCCACATAGATGATCGAAGTAAAACAGGTAGCCCGGCGGTACCGCGAGAAGGAGATCTTAAGGGATATCAATCTCACCATTGAACGCGGCGAGATCTTCACGATCATCGGGCCAACGGGTGCAGGGAAAACGACACTACTACGGCTCATCGACCTCCTCGAACTGCCCAGCTTGGGGAGTATCCACGTCGACGGTAGGGATACGAACACCACCGCGAAGAAGCGATTGGCGATTCGGCGGGAAATGTCACTTTTATTCCAGAAACCCGCGCTCTTCAACACGAGCGTGTACGATAACGTCACTTACGGCTTGAAGTTCCGCGGCGTACCACGTGCAGAGATCGATAAAAAGGTGACGCACGCCCTGGAGCTGGTCGGGCTTTCGAGCTACGCGACGCGGCTTGCGACCACCCTCTCGGGCGGCGAGGGGCAGCGCGTAGCTCTGGCGCGGGCGCTCGTCACCGAGCCTGAGGTGCTTCTGCTGGACGAGCCGACCGCGAATCTTGATCCCCGCTCTGTGGAAAAGATCGAGGAGTTAATTCTCAGGGTCAACCGGGAGTACCAGACCACGATCATCATGGCCACGCACGATATGCTCCAGGGTCAGCGCCTCGCAGACCGGATAGGCGTGCTGATGAACAACACCATCGAGCAGGTGGGCTCCCCGACCGAGATCTTCTACGCGCCTCTAAACGAAGCGATCGCACGATTCGTTGGGGTCGACAATATCGTACCGAGCGTCGTCGAGTCGAACAACGGAGGGGAGACCGTGGTCGACCTCAACGGGTCGGAAGTGATCTGCATATCTAACTTCACCACAGGAGCTGCAGTTCTGATCTGTCTCAGAGCTGAGGAGGTCGTTCTTTCGAAGGAGCTGGGAAAGAGCAGTCTGCGAAACTGGATACGCTCGCAGATTACGAAGCTCACGCTCGTTGGACCGACGGTTCGTGTTACATTGGAGAACGGGCTCGTCGCGCTGATCACCAAGCAGTCAGCGGAGGAGCTCAAGCTCACCGAAGGTGATGAGGTCAACGCCAGCTTTAAAGCTACTGCGGTACACCTCGCTCGCAGATGAGCAAGTCCGTGCCTTAGGCGAGGATAGGAGGAGAATAGAAACATGAATCCCGTAAAGATATATTGTGAAGCGGGGGTTGCCCCGCCTCTGATCGAAGTTGCCGCGCTCTTTGAGCAGAAGCGCGAGCTACCCGTAAAGGTAGTTGCCGGCAAGGCGGAGGCATTGCTACAAAAGGCGACGGAAAAGAAGGAAAGCGATAGTCTCGTGCTCGGCGCTGAACACGCAATGGATCGCGCGGAGAAAGATAACGTGATCAGCAAGCCGTGCAGGAGAACCATCGGCTACCGGCGATCCGCCTTACTCGTTCAGAAGGGTAATCCTAAGGGCATAACAGGCCTCAGTGATCTTACGCACGAGGGCGTGCGTATTTCCGTCTCCATCTCAGGTTGTCTTGTTGGAGTGTGGGACGATATTACCGCACCGTTGGGCATTACGGACGCTGTGCGACGGAACATCACCGTTTTCGCGGATGGCTGCACACCGCTGATCCGGACGATCAATCTCAAAGAGGTGGATGTCGCGTTCGGCTGGAGCGCCTTTGCCCTTATACATCCCGCCACCATCGAGGCCGTCGAGCTGCCCCCTGAGCTGCAGATTCGGAGGAGCACGAATGCAGGAATCTTCACCTTTGCGCCGAATCCGGCTGAGGCTGAAGAATTTCTGGCGTTCCTGCGCACTGAAGAGGCGAAAGCGGTTTACCGAAAGTACGACTGGGAGTTATAGTGCCGCTCCGTTGTAGGGCCTGCTACCGTTGATGCGCGATAATTCAAGTCATCAGTGGACGCTGTGAAGTGAAACCGAAACACTTTTATGCTGAATGGCCAACTATTGCATATCGCAGATATGGGAGGTGAACGGAAAAAATGAAGCGAAAAAAGAGAGGAGCAGTCGGGATACTGGGGCTTCTCCTGGTATGCACGCTCGTGGCGGCGGCCTTCTGCAGTATGCCCGGGTGCGCCCAGGATAAGCAGGTAATCAAGGTCTATCATGCGGGCAGTTTGGCGGTGCCGCTCGAGCAGGCGGAGCAGCAATTCGAGGCGCTGCATCCCGAGTTCGACGTGCGGCGTGAATCCATGGGCAGTGTCGCGTGCATACAGCAGATCACGGAGATCGGGAAGAATGGTGATGTGCTCGCATCCGCGGATTATTTCCTGATACCGGAGATGATGTACCCGGACTACGCGGATTGGTATGTGCGGTTTGCGACCAATGATGTTGTGCTGGCGTATAATGCTGAGAAGAGCATGTACGCCGATGAGATAACGCCCGAGAACTGGTACGAGATCCTGCGCCGTCCCGGCGTGATCTTCGGATTCTCGAATCCGAACGATGACCCCTGTGGCTATCGATCAGTCATGATCTTCAAGCTCGCAGAGCTCAATTACGGCGATGACCAGATCTTCGACGATCTGATCCTTGACAATACTGCGATCACGATCGAGGAGAAAGCAGACGGAACCTATTATATAACGACGCCTATGGATCTTAAACCGGACACCACGAAGGTCAATATCCGCCCGAAATCGGTCGAGCTGGTGGCCTTTGTGGAGGAAGGCGGGCTTGATTATGCCTTCGAGTACCGGAGCGTCGCTGTGCAGCACAATCTCGAATTCGTCGATCTGCCACCGGGCGTCGATCTGAGCTCGATAGAACATGCGGACATCTACAAGAAGGTTCAGGTTGAGCTCGCATCAGGAAGCGTCCAGACAGGAACACCGATCGTCTACGGGATAACCGTACCATCGGTTGCCGATAATCGCGAAGGTGGTCTGGAGTACGTGAAATTCGTCATTGGCGAACCCGGCCAGCAGATCTTCGCGGACAACGGGCAGCCGCCCATCGTACCACCCGACGGCAGCGGTAAGGTGCCCGGAGTCTGCAGTAGGCTTGATAGATAAGGAATCCTTGGATTTATGGAGCGAAAGTGCAGAGTAAAAAAAGGAAAAGAGAGGGGTTACGGTTTACAAAACCCGTCTCACCTACCTGATCTATTCCTTAAAGATCATCACTTCAGACGCTTTGATCACCGCTTCCACCGTATCGCCGACCTTGAGCTTGAGCTCCTCGGCCGCTTCCCGGGTGATCATAGACGTGATGACCGCAGGTCCGGTAACCTCGATCTTGATCGTAGAGGCCACTTCGCCCTTCTCAATACCCTTCACGACGCCTTTAATTCGATTCCGTGCACTTAATGGCATGGCTCTTCACTACCGAATGCAGGTTTGCGTCACTTCTTTAAAAAGCTCCGCGAAAAACGGAACGTTTTTATGAGCGAGTGGATAATTCAATCATGTCGTTATGATGAATGGATGTGAACTGCATATCGCTGGACGGGTGGATCTGAAGAAGGGACGTGAAAACCATTCGTTGATGATCAGACCGATAAGTGGAATAACGAGTTGTGCCCGCCGCGGGCTACCCATTTTGGTAGCTCCGGCGCAGCCGCAGTCTAGATTTCCTGAAGCTTCGATGAGTCTCACTAACGGCACTTTCGCCTGGGCCGATTCCGGTAGCACCGACCACACTGCCACCGGGATGACGCACCATGGTGCGCTCGACGCCGCATCCGTTGACGGGCTGGTTCACACACGGCGGCTTAATAGGAGCTTAGTGCTCTGGTGACAAAAGAAATAGCACCGTGAGGCAACGCACCATGAAAATCTTCTCAACGTGGACCTGGGAGCAGGTGAAACGGGAGAAGCTCTATATCTTCTCAGTCCTTTTAGGGTCCGTTCTCGTCGCGTTCGTCGTGATCACGCTGGGGAACATGTTTTACCAGCAAACGAAGGACGTCGCAGGGCTTATCGCGGTCGCGGTGGACCCCGTGGTGCTCAGGTCTATCTGGATCAGCCTCTCCACGGCGCTCGTTGCGACATTTGTCGCCTTCATCTTCGGCGTGCCCCTGGCCTATTTCCTCGCACGCAAGAACTTTTGGGGCAAGAGCATCATCGAGGGCATCGTTGACGTGCCGCTCATGATCCCGCACATCGTCGCGGGTATTGCGCTCTACGGCGTCTTCATGCGCTACGGCGTGATTGGCCAGCCGCTGCGGTCGCTCGGGATCGTCGTGACGGACGCGTATGCCGGGATCGTGGTCGCGATGCTCTTCATGAGCCTCCCGTATCTCGTCGATACCGCGCGCGAAGGATTTAAAGATGTGGATCCACGCTTGGAGAATGTCGCACGCTCACTGGGCGCGTCACATTGGCGGACCTTCCGCGAGATCTCCTTCCCGCTCGCATTCCCCTCGATACTGAGTGGCGCGATACTCACCTGGGGCCGCGCGATCAGCGAATTCTCCGCCGTGCTCATACTCGCATACCACCCGATCTCCGCGCCGATCCTGATCTACGAGAAGTTCACCTCGTTTGGACTGCGTATGTCACGGCCGATCTCCGTGCTGCTCATCACGATCTGTCTGGTGATATTTATCGTGCTCCGGCTGCCACGCTGGAGGAAGCGGTAAATAACAGGAACAATGATCCGCGTGAAGAACCTGTACAAGGATTGGAAGGAGTTCAAGCTGCAGGAGATCAATCTGGAGGTAAAGCAGGGTGAGTATTTCGTCATCCTCGGCCCCACGGGCGCCGGTAAGACCTTGCTCCTCGAGACCATCGCCGGGTTCTACATCCCTGATCGCGGTGAGGTCTGGGTTGAAGGACGGGAGGTTACCGGTCTCCCCGCGGAGAAGCGGGGCATCGGGTTCATTTACCAGGATTATTCGCTCTTCCCCCACAAGACCGTGGAGCAGAACATCCTCTTCGGGCTGCGAGTGCATAAGGGGGGCGCCGCGGAGGCCAGCCGCAAACGAGTACGGGGGATCATGGACTGGCTGAACATCACGCACCTTGCGCACCGCTATCCTGGCACCTTGAGCGGTGGCGAGCAGCAGAAAGTGGCGATTGGGCGCGCGGTTGCGATAGAGCCTTCGATACTGCTCCTCGATGAGCCGCTCTCCGCGCTGGATCGAAGAACGCAGGATTACATGCGCGATGAACTGAAACGGGTAAAAGCCGAATGCGGGATCACCATGGTGCACGTGACGCACGATCAGACAGAGGCGATGCTGCTCGCGGATAGAATTGCCGTGATGATGCGGGGCAGGGTCGTGCAGGTAGGCACACCGAAAGAGATCTTCAACAAACCGCTGAACGAAGAATTAGCGGATTTCGTCGGGATCGAGAACATACTAAGCGGCGTGATTCGCAACAACGACCACGGGGTGGCAGAGATTAACGTTGATTCGGACACCGTGGTCTACGCCGTATCTGAATTCCGTGATGGTGCGGTCAAGGCATTCGTACGGCCCGAGAATATCATCATCTCAAAGCACGTGGATCAGAGCAGTGCCCGGAACGTCATAAAAGGGCGAATAGAGCGCATACATGAGGTTGGGCCGGTGATTCGGGTCAAAGTGAATAACGGGCTCGTATCGCTCATTACCTGGCAAGCACGAGACGAACTCAACCTGCAGCAGGGGGATGAGGTCTACGCAACCTTCAAGGCGACCGCTGTGCACGTGGTGCGCGCGTAATAAGAGCTTGCGGATGAATACCCGGTATACACACTCAATCCATACTGTCCACGAGCTCGGCAACCAGCAGTGATAATTCCTTGCACCTACGCCCTAGCTCTATCTGCTCATCCGCAGAAAGTTCCATGAGGGATTTATTGCTCGTCTCTTCTGCGAATGTATTGAAGCTATCATAAAAAGCGCTCAGTCTCCCCATCAAAGAGGGGGTATCGTTGATCATAGCGAAGAACGCGCGTGTCCTACTCGGTCCAACTTCCTTAACCGCTTAGCGAAGTCGCCCGCTTCTCGTTCGAGCTTCTCAAGCTCTCCCATCTTGATGAAGATGTCGCCCCTTTTGTCCAGCCCGCCCGTACGCGAGCTCCAGAAAATCGGCTGTTGAAACTGTTGACGTTCTTCTTCTCTGTCTCCCTCGGACGTTCATTACTTCACTCCGCGATCAGCCTTCGCAACTTGCTGACCAGCTCGGCCCGTACGCTCGAGTTACGGTCGCCGCCGCAGACCATGCCGCGGACACCGAGGATGTCCGGATTGATCGCCTTGATCGCCGGGAGATCGTCAAAGGTCAGCGCGCCGGCAAGCGCGGTATCCAGCCCAAGCGCTTTTGATTCCGCCACGAACGTCCGAAGCTCGTCCTCACCGAGAAACTCCAGGGTCGATCGGCAATCTTTGATGCCCGTGTCCACCATGGAGACATCGATATTCACCGCGTTACCGATCTCCGTGATCGCAAAGGGCGAGATCGAGTTGATACGTTTATAATCAGAATAGAATGCCGCAACCACTTTCTTCGTGGGATCATACTCTTTCACCGCTCGGACCACGCCCGCAAGCAACTCGATCGCCTGCTCGCTCGTGGTTATCTTAAACAAACCAACTTTTACGTAATCCGCGCCCACGGAGACCGCAGCAAGAGCCGCCAGTGATGCCGTTCCGGGCTTAAAATCGAAATCGCCGATTGCAGCGCTGAGCTCCATCCCGTTGCCACCCTCACGCGTCACCAATTCCTTGATCGCCTTGATCACCCAGGGGAAATTCGCACCCAGCGAGCCCTCCTTCGGGTTCTTTACGTCGACTATGTCCGCCCTGCCACGGATCACCGCTTTCGCCTCCTCTACATCCCTCGGGCTTACCAACAACTTCATCTTTATCGCGCCTCGTCTCTTCCTTACTTACTTCCTTACGCTTCGCCTTTCCTTTTCGTTACGCTCGCTTTCTTTAATATCGTAACACCTTGTGCCGTACCCACATGAACCTCTGCGGCGTTCGTGAAGATCCCGTGCTCGACCGCGCCAACGATTGCGGAGAGCGCCACGCTCAGCTCGTTCGGATCGCGAATAACGCCGAAATCCGCATCAATGATGAGATTGCCCTGCTCGGTAATGAAATAGCCGCCGCGACTGCCGTCGAGCCGCAGCCCGGGCTTACCGCCGAGCGCGTTCACCTGCTGCGACACGACCGTTACCGCATAGGGCAGCACCTCGATCGGAACCGGCCGGTAAAGGTGCTCCACCACTTTCACGCTCTCCACGCAGATGATCAGTTTCTGCGCCGCGTAGGAGACCACCTTCTCGCGCGTCTGCGAGCCCCAGCCGCCTTTGAGGAGATTGAGGCGCGCATCGACCTGATCAGCACCATCAATACCGAGATCCAGCAGTGGATGCGCGGTAAGCGACGTGAGGGGTATGCCGCACTCGATGGCTAGCAGTTCTGTTCGCAACGAGGTGGGCACGCCACGAATCGCGAGCCCCTCCGCCTTCACACGGTCACCCAGCAGTCGGATCACTCGCTCCGCGGTCGAGCCCGTGCCGAGGCCAATGATCATACCGTCCTTGACCAGTGCGGCTGCAGATACGGCTGCTCGATCTTTTTCCTGGCGCTTGATCGCATCACTCATCGCCCTACTTCCCGGTTCTCTGTACTCCAATAAGTACTTATACGGTTACTACCTGCCATGCCGCGTAGAGGCGACCATACGGAAGCACTTATGCCGTTTCGCGCTTAATGATATGTGTACTATAATAGAGAGAGAGCGGCATGCAGGTGGGCAGTGTGGAATGGACCGAGAAGTACCGGCCCAAACGGTTACGGGACGTCGTGGGCAATGAGAAAGCGCTCGATGAGTTGCGCGCGTGGGCCGAGAACGTCTTCAGACCGAAGTCGAAGAAGGCCGCACTGCTCCACGGGCCTGCAGGCTGCGGTAAAACCTCCGCCGCTTACGCGCTCGCGGCCGAAAAAGGCTGGGAGGTGATCGAGCTCAATGCCTCGGATCAACGCAACGCCGGTGTGATCAGGAGCATCGTCGGGCCCGCGTCCACGAGCACGACCTTCACGCACCGACCTCGGTTGATCATCCTGGACGAGGCGGACAATCTGCACGGCAACGAGGACCGCGGCGGCACAAAAGCGATCACTGAGATCGTGAAAAGGAGCACCCAACCGATCATCCTCACGGCCAACGACCGGTTCAAGATGGCTGCGGGATTGATCCGGAATTGTCGGGTGATTGCATTCCAGCGGATAAAATCGGGCACGGTCTTCCGGATACTGAAGCGGATCAGTGAGCAGGAAGGGATAGCGATCGAGGATCCGGCGCTCATTGCACTTGCCAAGAATGCGCGTGAAGATCTGCGGTCCGCGATCAACGATCTGCAGGCGCTCGCGATAGCTGAAGGGGATGTGGAACATATCTCCGAAGCGGACATAACGACCGGTGGCCGGGACGTGGAGGAGGATATCTTTGGCGTGCTTCGGATCATCTTTAGCGCAGAAGGCAACGAGCTGCAACCTGCACTGGTCGCGCTCCGGAACCTGGACAAGACGCCGGACGAGAGCATCCAGTGGATCTATAAGAATTTCACCGACGAGTATGACCCCGCGAGCTTTTTACACGGGCTGCACTACCTCAGCCGCGCGGACCTCTTCCTGGGCCGTGTGCGGCGACGTGAGAATTACAAGTTCTGGCGCTATGCCTCGAGCGTGATGGCCGGCGGCGTGCTCGCGGCCAAAACACTGCAGCACGGCAGACAAGATGCACGCACGGAAGGCTGGGAGCAGCGCAAACAGCACTATTTCAAGACGCCCTGGATGCATGCAAAACTCCCGGAAGGCGAGGAGCGGCGTGCCGGCGCGATGCAAGAAGCGCTCGCACAGCGGATCGCCACCTGCAGTAAACTGCCACGGAGCTACGCGTTATTCTCCGTCGTGCCCGTCTTACCCCTGCTCTTCGCTGATGAGCAAAAGGCTGCGGAGCTGGCGGCTATCTTGCAACTGAACGTGCCTGAAATAACGTTCCTGCTCGGGAATACCGAGGACGACGCGACAAAAGAAACCGCAAAGCACATTCATCAAAAGGCCGCTGATCTCCTCACTGAACGAAGAAAAGCTCGGGCGTCTGAAGAGGATCTGGACCTTGCCGCTGCGATGCGCGCGGTGAAACGAATTCCCGCTCCGGAAGAACCGAAAGAGGAACCCGGGGCGGAGACGGACGTGAAGAATCAGAGGACACTGACCGATTTCTTTTAGCGATTACACCCTTCTTAGCCCTATCGCGCGTTGATACCCCCTAAATACGGTCTCCACCAATCCGAAGTCGTCAGCAAGAGGAGCTTCCTGTCCATCTGACGGTGCATGAATATTCTGGCAAAAGGACCTGAATCCGGTAAAAATGTTACTACTCGACATCCTGTTAGTTATATGGTGAATGGTGATGAGGCTCTGAGCGCTGAAGGCATCGTGGGCAAGAAGGGGGAGCTCTTCCCGCCTAAAGAGATTCGGAACACGCTCGGTTTGAAGAGTGGCGATAAGGTCATCTATCGGGTGGAAGATTCCAAGCTGATCGTCGAGCCGGTTCCCGACCTGCTCACTGCACTGAAACTGCCGAAATTCGCGAAAACGACCGTGAAGGAGTTCGAGCAGGAGCGCAAAGAGCTCGCAGAGGAACTCGTGGAACGATGAACGTGCTCCTGGATACCACCTACTTACTGCCCGCTGTTGGCATTGAAATTGATGTGCCTGAGGACCTGCTTGAGCAGTTATTCTCAGCGAACCACTTATTCATCGTCAACGAACTCTCGCTCTTCGAGCTTTTTGGCAAAGCGAGCAGGCACATGGCGGGTAATGAGACAGCCAAAAGGCGGTTTTATACCGGCATGAAGAGCATTCTGTCATCAAAAATCGAGTCCAAACCAATTTTTTCGCTGGATACCTTGCCTGTAGTATGCGAGTTGCACGAGCAGATAAAGGTGTTACCCGATTGCATTATCGCGGCTACCGCGAGGGTGTATGCCGATGTTCTATTAACCGAGGCTAAAGACATCCAAAAGTTCGTAGATTTCGAGGTGTTGGATTTAAATCGTTTTGCCCGATTCTACCTGTGATGGTAAATCCATGAATTGTTGGCCTTCCTCATTTACGCTGTGTTCCTGTGCGTTATACAACGAATTCTTCTTGATGAATGATTATGCCATATATAACATTTCGACCAAAACCGGTGCTGGGAGAGAAAAGGGCAGGTAAATGATGCTAATGAGAAGATATATTAATGAAGGACAGAACTCGATGCACCTCAAACCGCAGCGTTTGGGCTATACTGCAGGGTTGCTCTCAGTCGGCATCAACGTGCTCCTCTTTGGGCTTAAGTACTGGGCAGGCATAAAATCCGGTTCTGTGGCCATGATCGCCGATGCATGGCATACCATGTCCGATACGTTCACCTCACTCATAATCCTGCTGAGCTTCTGGATCGCGGCGCGACCGGCAGATGAGCACCATCCGTTTGGCCATGGCCGGGCAGAATCGATCGGGGCAATCATAATTGGCACACTACTTGCCGTTATCGGCTTTCTGTTCTTAAAAGAGTCGATCATGAGATTGCTGAACTATCAGGCCGCTCAATTTACCCTGCTCGCTATAATCGTGTTTGGCATCTCCGTTATAGTAAAGGAAGGCATCGCGCAATTTGCGCTGTGGGCGGGTAAAAAGATCGACTCGCACGCGCTCAGAGCTGAGGGCTGGCACCACCGCAGTGATGCCATCGCTTCGGGCTTGATCGTCATTGGCGCCTTAGCTGGTGCACGGCTGTGGTGGATTGACGGCGTT
Source organism: Methanomicrobia archaeon (assembly GCA_011049045.1). Taxonomy (NCBI): domain Archaea; kingdom Methanobacteriati; phylum Methanobacteriota; class Methanomicrobia; species Methanomicrobia archaeon. The sequence goes on from DSCO01000062.1 coordinate 22,339, forward strand.
ATGGGCATGGCAGTTTCAGCACTCATTCTGTACGCGACGTATGGGATTTTTAAAGGTGCGGTGAGCTCGATATTTGGCGAAAAACCCGATCCGGCAGTTGAAGCGCAAATACGAAAACTGGTGCAGAACCGTGCGCCCGCTGCATCCTGCGTCCATCACATACATCTACATCGATACGGAGACCATGTCGAATTAACGCTTCACTGTAAACTCCCCCCTGAAATGAACTTGAAAGAAGCGCACGACTTAGCGACTACGGTGGAAAAAGCTATTAGAAAGGAGCTGCTCGTCGAGCCTACCATTCATGTTGAACCCTTAGTTGAAAC
>DSCO01000063.1 GCA_011049045.1 Methanomicrobia archaeon
ATAGCCTGGGAAAAGCGGAGAAACAAACAGTATAAGAGAATCGACTGGCGCTTTACAAGACAGAATGCCGACCAAAAACTATCCCCCTACTATGTCTAAGAATTACCTGGTCAAGACACTAGTACTCGATCGAGTAAGCGATGACGGGCCTGTGGACGTTCGCCCCGGAGGGCGGAAGAGAGCGGGGCTTGCTCGCCCTCTTCGTTCTGCATTCGCTCAAGCAGCAGCCGAAATCCGGGTATGAACTGCTTAAAGAGGTCGGAGTGAAGACGGAAGGGATATGGGTACCGAGCAAAGGTACGCTCTATCCGATCCTGAACCAGTTAGAGGATGAGGGTCTCATAGCAGTAGCCGAAATTGGTAAGCGGTCAAAGCATATCTTTGCGCTCACCGAAAGCGGCGAAGAGACCTTACGCACCCTGAAAGCGCACAAGAAGGAATCCCGCGAGAAGCATCTGCAGTTGAGAAACCTGTTGATCGAGATCTTCGGCGAAGAGCACATAACGCTGAGAGAACTGCTCTTCGAGATGCGCGAGCTGCTCGATGACGTAACTTCGAACAATAGGGATCAGGCTGTAGCGATTCTCGAGCACTGCCTTAGCGACTTAAGGTGTCTGCGGTGATAAATAAAAGAAGATGCCCGCCATAGTAGTTGAAAATCTGACGAAGACGTTTAATGGGTTTACCGCAGTGGACAGCGTTTCGTTCACGATAACCAGCGGTGAGATCTTCGGATTGCTCGGGCCCAACGGCGCGGGTAAGACGACAACCATCTCGATGCTTTCCACCTTGTTACGGCCAACGTCCGGGTCCGCGCGGGTGAACGGTTTCGAGATCATCAAAAATGAGGACGACGTCCGGAAATCGATCGGCATCGTCTTTCAGGATCAGAGCCTCGATGAGGAGCTGACGGCGTATGAGAATATGGACTTTCACGGACGCCTGTATCGTATCCCGTGGGAGGTGCGGCAGCAGAAGATCATTGACCTGTTGCGGCTGGTTGAACTGGAGGAGAAGAAGGATAATCTGGTAAAGACCTTTTCGGGCGGGATGCGACGGCGGCTGGAGATAGCTCGAGGGTTACTGCACGAGCCGAAGGTGCTGTTCCTGGATGAGCCGACGCTGGGGTTGGATCCGCAGACCAGGAACCATCTCTGGGCGTATATCGAGCACTTGAATAAGGAGAAGAACGTTACGATCATTCTCACGACCCACTATATGGACGAAGCGGACCGGCTCTGCGATCGTGTAGCGATAATCGATAAAGGCAGGATCATTGCACTGGATACGCCGGCGAAGCTGAAAGAAGAGCTTGGCGGCGACGTTATCACCATTAAAGCATCAGAACCGGACAAACTCGCTGCGCACCTCAAAGCGTTATCCTGGGTCACTCAGGCAGAGTCGCATGATGGCTCTGTTACCATCACGTTGCAGAATGCGGAGCGGCACGTTGCCGAGCTTGCGCGCCTCTCCGCGACGAATGGCTGCGAGATCGAGTCGATTTCGATCCGTAAGCCGACGCTCGAAGATGTCTTTCTTTACTATACGGGCAGGATGATGCGGGAAGAGGAAGCGAGCAGCAAGGATCAGATGCGGATGATGCATCGCTTGCACCGGCGGTAGGTGCGGAAGATACCATACGTACCATGGACATTGTGTACACGATCTGGTTACGGAGCATGAAACGGTATGTACGATCGAAGAGCAGGATACTCGGCAGTCTGGGTATGCCGCTCTTCTTCCTGCTCGTGCTCGGCTTCGGGCTCAATTCGGTGGTGCGAATTCCCGACAGCGCGGGACAGGACTACACGGGCTTCATCGTGCCCGGAATCGTGGCCATGAGCGTGCTCTTCACCTCGGTCTTTTCCGGTATCCAGATCATCTGGGACAAGCAATTTGGCTTCCTGAAAGAGACGCTGGTGGCACCCGTCTCACGATTGGAGATCATGCTGGGTCAGACCCTGGGTGGCGCGACCACCGCGTGTATCCAGGGCTCCATCATACTCGTTCTGTCACTGTTCTTGGGCCTGAGCATCACCCGTATGCTCGGGCTCCTGATTGCCGCAACATTTATGGTGCTCATCGGGCTCTCTTTCACGGCGCTCGGCATCGCGATCGCATCAAAGATGGAGGACATGCACGGCTTCCAGCTCATCATGAACTTCGTGATCTTCCCGATATTCGGGCTTTCCGGAGCGCTCTTCCCGATCGATAGCCTGCCCTCGTGGTTGCGGTCGCTGACGCTGTTCGACCCACTGACCTACGGTGTGGAGGGGATCCGGTACGGGTTAACGGGCACCTCACAGGTGCATCCATTCATGGGCTTTGTGGTACTGGTAGGGTTTACCGTATTCATGTTGGTCGCCGGCGCGGCGCTGTTCAGAAAGGTTACTGTGTAAGTAAGCACTGCTCTCCGCCGGGATAACCACCTCTCACCGCTTAGCTTACAGGACCCTCAGGTTGAGATACGTTCCTCCATTCACCGTGGAAGGGGATACAGCTCTTTGAATGCATCTTCCGCGGCTAACGCAATCGGCTCTGCACTTGGCTCTGGCGATAGTTCCGGTTGACCTGCGCATCTGAGCGTGGTTAAATCCCGGGCGGTCCAGCCATTCCTTATGGCAAGTGAAATGACGTCGATATACCTGACAGAACGCTCGTCATCCGCAACGATCTGTGCCCCGATGACTTTTTTGGTGGTCCTCTCGAAGAGCAACTTAACGGTGTATGGTTTTCCACCTTCGATCATAACATGCTTGCTCTTTGCACTCTTCTTCGCAACGAATACATCAAACCCTTCCTCTTTCGCTATAGCTTCGGTGATTCCGACCGACGCGATCGACTTATCGAACATTTTTGCGGCGAAACTGTTCAATAATCGCGGGAATTTGATCCCGTACCCCAGAATGTTCTTTGCCGCAATTCTGCCACCGATAACCGCATTTGGTCGTATCTGTCCAAGAACAGGCTTTCGGGTAATTTCGCATTCATACTCGATCAGATCACCACCAGCGTAAATATCTGGATCTGAGGTCTGAAGGTATTCGTTCACCTGCACGCCATATTCACCCATCTCGAGTCCGGCCGTTTCGGCAAGTTCGGCCCGTGGCCGCACACCTAAGGCTACAATAACCATGTCCGCAGCGATCTTCTCACCCGTTGATAATTCAACCGCTTCCACTACCTTTTCACCGAGAATCTTCGTAATTACCGCTCGCGACCGGATAACAACGCCTTTTTCTGCGAAATGGTGCTCCAGCTCGCTGGACATATCGGTATCGAGGCCTACCGTCCGCCCGATATATGACCTGACGACGACCGTCACTTTCACCCCCTTCTGGGAGATCAGATAAGCCATCTCCAAACCACATGCTCCAGCACCGTAAACGACCGCATTTCTTACTCGCTTCTCTTTTATCCAGTTTCGTATGTTCTCGGCATCGCTACTCCAGCGGACCGTGAACACGCCTTCGAGGTCCACACCGGGGATCGGTGGAACGATAGCTTTACCACCGGTGGCTAAAATAAGGGTATCGTAGGGATAAACTGCACCGTCAGCAGTGGTAACGGTCTTTTCTTTCCGGTTTATGCTCGTTGCGGGCGCCTTCACCAGGTTCACCCCTGCTGTATGAAACATCCCGTCATCCTTGACCGAAGCGGCCACCGTCGCCTGCTCAACCGCGATGTAAGGGACTGCACATCTGGTCAGGAAATGCTCTTCCTCTCTGATCAGGGTCACATCCACCGCGGGGTCCATCCTCTTTGTCATCATGGCCGCCGGACCTCCCATACCCGCGCAGCCAATAATGACCAGTTTCTTTACCGTCGGCATTTTTTTGCTCTCCTCATGCAACTCAAGTGAATATATATTTACGTGTATTAAAAGCCCTATCCCAAAATTTTTTGTCTTATCAACACCATAGTTGTATTTTCGTGAACATGGGCGATAGAGAGATCCCAGAGCAGAGGGTGGTGAGAAGAAGACCGTTTCGTTGAAACTGATTATGAGCTCTTTTATTGCTGAATACGGAGAAGGAGATTGAGAGGCTTTTTTATGAACGGAACGAACCGAGCGAGTATAAAACCGGGGCTACGAGTAGCAATTGTGCTGAAGAAAGATCAACGAACCGGGAAGCGGACGGAAGGTGTGGTCAAAGACATTCTGACCACGTCACCGCATCACCCCCACGGCATCAAAGTCCGCCTCACCTCCGGCGACGTCGGGCGGGTCAAGGAGATACTCAAAGAGGGTGAGATCAATCGCGGGCTTGCGCCGGATACTACTCGTGCTAGAGGGGCCAGACCCACATGATCAGAGCGACAGCCGTCGCGACCACCAACAGGGATAGCGGAAGGCCCATGCGCCAGTAATCGCCGAACTTGTACCCGCCAGGCGCCATCACCAGGGTATTCGATTGATGGCCTATCGGGGTGAGGAATGCACAGGAAGCACCGATCGCCACCGCCATCAAGAACGGGTCGGCCGAAGCCTCCATGCCCCGCGCAAGGTTGATCGCGATGGGTGCCGCGAGGATCGCAGCAGCGGCGTTGTTCACCACGTTCGAGAGGAGCATCGTCGCGATCAGGAGAAGGGCGATCGTTCCCGCGGGAGGTGTGGAGTGCGCGATGCTCAATAACCCGTCGGCGATAAGTTGGGCGCCACCGGTGGTTTCAAGCGCCATGCCAACGGGGATCATGGCCGCCAGCAGCACGACGATTGACAGATCGATACTCTTAACTGCCTCGCGTGGCGAGAGAATCCCGGCAATCACCATCGCGACTGCACCACAGACCAAGCCGGTCGCCGCAGGGAGCAGGTTCAAGGCGACCAGGGCGAGCGCCGCGCTAAAAATCCCTACTGCCAGAATGAGCTTCCGGGGCTTGCCGATGCGCAATCCGCGCTCCGCCAGTGGTAAACAACCCAGTTCGGTCAGGGCAGCTCGCAACGAATCCTCATTCCCCTGCAACAGCAGGATATCGCCAATTACAAACCGGATCTTGCTCAGTCGCTCCCGCAGCCGCTGCCCTTGTCGGGCAACCGCAAGAACATTTATCCCGTAACGCTTGCGCAGGCTTAGAATGGTCGCTGTTCTTCCAACCAGCAATGACTCAGGGGTGACGACTGCTTCGAGAATGTCGATCTCTCCCGCTGTCTGCTTCTTGCCGTCCTCCTCAGTACTGACGCTTTCGGCCAGCGTGAGACCGGTAAGGTCAACAAACCGTTGAATACTCTCAGAATCCGCTTCAACCACGAGAATGTCGCCCTGCCGCAAAACCTCGTAGGTTGATGGCGCCTGTTGCCACCGTTCTCCACGGACCAGGCCGACCACAACCACATCCGCCTCTTTCTCTGTTAAGGCCAGCAAGTCGTAGAGGGGGCGGTCTGCGAACTTGGAATTCTCAGCAACGCGGAGTTCGGTGATGTACTCGCTGATCCTGAAAAGTTCATCGCTTGCTGCCGCCTCTTTTCGCTGCGGCGTCAGCCGCCAGCCAAGCAGCGTGATGAAGACCAGTCCAACAATCATCACTCCTCCGCCCACCGGTAAGAAGTCGAACATCCCGAACGCGGGCATGCCCGTTTGCTCGCGATAAGCGGCGATAATAATGTTCGGCGGTGTTCCGATCAGCGTGAGCAACCCGCCAAGCAGGGAACCGAAAGCCAGCGGCATGAGCAGCAGAGAAGGGGAATACCCGCCTCTGCGCGACATCCAGATGGCGATCGGCATCAGTAACGCGAGCGCACCTACGTTGTTTATGAATCCCGAAAAGAGTGCGACGATACCCGTCAGTGCCGCGACCTGAAGAGCAGGTCTGGAGCCTAATTGCGCCAGGTACCGCGCGATGCTGTCCACAGCGCCGGCATTGATCAATCCGCGGCTGAGTACCAATACGGCCGCCACCGTCAACACCACCGGGTGTCCAAAACCCGCGAAAACCTCCTCGGGCGGCACCAGACCGGCAATAGCGACCACCAGCAAGGCCAGGAGGGCCACGACATCATAGCGCCAGCGATTCCAGACGAACAAAACCAGCGTAACCGCGAGAACGCTGAAGATCGTCAGTTGGTGAAGGTTCATAAGCATGCATGCCTCCGAGCTGCCGAACAGTACTTCGTTTCGTTCTTCTCCACTTAGGTAGGGCACAAACAGCGGAGACAATACTTCAGCGAGCTACGCTATTTTGAGTAATATTGGCCTGACTGAAGCGTTCTCCTCTACGCAGAACCTTCTTTAATTTCTGCGGTTTTAAGCTTTGCGGTCTCCGCAAGGACAAAGACGGTGTGACGCTCGTTTTGGAATGTACATCCTGACGGGCGATTGCCCCATTTATAGCAGGCGCTGTCATCTTGCAGAGCGAGTCTGTTGGGTGCGGGTGTACAAAGAGCGGCATTCGGAGACGAAAAAGGTAAGAATGAATAAACTCAGAACAGAAAGTAAGCGAGGGCAAGGTCAAATAAGAGGAAAGGGGTGACTAAACCTGCTGGTATGTCCGTATTGTAAACTGCGGCTCTCGTTACAGGACGTTAAGCGAGGAGTGCACGGCAGATGGTTCTTCAAACAGGAGATCAGGTACTCCTGTCCCTACTGCGACACGGTTCCGGGCTTCAGCAGAGGGAACTACGGATAACCAAGGAACGGGGCGAGCACATGGAAGAGAAAGGACTCCTCATTGGCGTCATCGGCGCTATCGGGTTAGGGCTGTTGCGGGTTGTAGTAGCACTTTTCTCCATGGGCGTTTTGTCATACCGAGGAAAGAAACAGTAACCCATGACGATCCGCGAACTTGGCTGTTGTGGTGCATATTGTAAAACATGCCCTGCACTACTAGACAACAGTTGTCGTGGTTGTAAATTAGGCTACGAACGTGGCGAACGAGATATTACAAAAGCTAAGTGTAAGATGAAAGTATGCTGCTTCAAGGAACGGAACTATGAGACCTGTGCCGATTGCCCTGATTATCTATCGTGTGAAATACTGAACGAATTTTATGGCAAAAAGGGCTATAAATACAAGAAATACCGACAGGCACTTGCATTTATCCGGGAAAACGGCTATGAGAAATTCATAGAGATAGCTGATACCTGGCGGGGACCGTATGGTAGATATCAATAAATAGATAGAACGCTTGCATGCCAACCCCAGAGAACATCACCCACTTACACGGTAGGTTTATCCGCGTGCTAGCCTGCTCATAATCCCTTTAACGTACTCGTCAGCCGTAAGATCAACAGTTACGAACTCCTGAAACTTCCGGAGCACCTGCTCCTCGATCCTCTCAAGTCCGTCCGAGGTGCGCGCCTCCATCCGCAGTATAATTACAGGTGAGGTGTTCGAGCGGCGTATCAGCGCCCAGCCCGCCTCGTCCACAAAATCGATCTTTACACCATCGATATCGTTGCCCTGTTCGTCAACTCGTCGTTTGTACTGATTCGGGTGAGTCGCGGCAAGCTCGCGGTAATACTGCTCAACAGCATCACTCACGCGCTCTTTCTCCTCGTCGCTCATCACCGGTATCCGGATTTCCGGCGTGTTCACGTACCGCCGTCTGAACTCTGTCAGCAGCTCGTCAACCACGTCCGTTGATCTCCCGGACCGTACTTCATCAGCAGTAAGCAGCAGGAGCTCCGAGAACGCGAAAACCGCGTCGTCCGCGCGATTGTTCTTATCGAAGTATACATGCCCGGACATCTCGCCACCGGCGATCGCGGCCGTTTCCGTCATCTTCGTCTTGATGAACGAGAAACCGGTCTTCCATTCCACCGGTCGCCCGCCGTTCTCCGCGATGATCTCTTTGATCGCGTCCGAGCATTTGGTATCGTAGACGATCGTCGCACCCGGATGCTCCTTCAGAATATGCTTGCAGAGCAGTGCGAGGATCTGCTCGCCGATGATCAGCTTGCCGGTGGGTGAGACCGCACCTGCACGGTCACCGTCGCAGTCTGAGGACAGACCGATGTGCGCGTTCGTCCGAGCCACCTCAGCCGTCAGATCCGCCATGAACCGCGGGATTGTCGGGTCGGGTAGATGATGCGGGAAGGTGCCGTCCGGCTCGCTGTAGAGCTCAACGACTTCCGCGCCAAGCTCCCGGAAAAGCGGTGGCGCGATCACACCGGTCGTCCCGTTACCCGCGTCATAGACGATCCTCAACCCCCTAAACGGCTTCAGCTGCTCCTCCGGCAGCTGCTCGATCTCCTTGCTCGCCGTGGCAAGCGCTTCTTGCAACGGGATCTTACCTGCAAGCGACTCGAACGCCAGAGCTTCCCAGCGGTCTCTCAAGATGATGTTCGCCGCGATCATGGCCTGGTAATCCGCCAGCACGTCCACCTCTTCCAGCTCGCAGACACCCGGGCTGAATACGTGTAACGTGCCCGCTTCGAACGCTTTTTCAAGCTCACGTGCGGTTTCGAACAGCTCGCGGACATGCTGCTCGGTCATGCTCTCCGAGCCCACGCAGAGCTTGAAGCCGTTCCACTCCTTATCGAGATGGCTGCCCGTTATTTCCACACCGCCGTCCGCGTCAAAGAGCCAGGTCGCGAAGTACAGGAGCGGTGTGCTACTCACTTTCGATGCGGGCGCGATATCAAGCACGTGCACACCGTGATCCATGAGCGCATTGATAAATGCGGCTTGCATCCGCGGCCCGCTCGTTCGCACGTCCTTGCCCACCACAACGCGCAGCTCGTGCGGTTCCTTACCACGATGCTTCTTCAGGAGCTCGACGTACGCCAACCCCGTGAGATAGCAGAACTCGTCCGTGAGCTGGTAGTCAGGATGCGACGGGTCTGCAATGCCCCTGATATCGTTCGCCCGATAGGTGGTCCTGTCGATGATCATTTATCGGTTACCTGTAAATTGTGCGCATATAACTCTTCCGTGACCCCCCAGATCAAATGCGGTCACGCATGCGGGCACCACGGCCGTTTCCTGCGGTCTTAAGTCTATCGCTCCTGACTCCGTCTTTATCGTCACCATTCCTCCGACACAGGTCAGCACCTGTAGCTTAGCCCCGGTAATCGTTTCAAACCCGCCCGTTATCTTGAACGATTGTAACTCAACGTGCTTGCCCTGCAAGAGCTGGTAGTGCTCGAACTCATCGTTCATCCGCAGCAGCGTCGGCTCCGTCTTCAGCGCTGCTCCCAAACCACCTTCAGTTACGTTCAGCACGTTCATCCCGTCCTGCAGATGCAACTCCCGGCCCCGGCCATAATCATAGAGCCGGAAGGTTCGTTCGGATGCGGTGCTCACCTCATAGACCTTTACACCAGCGCCTAACGCGTGCACAACACCCGCGGGGATATGGTACACATCGCCGACCTGGGCCTCGAACGCAGATAATCGAGACAGAAATGTTTCGGCTTCTATGGTGCTCAGAACAGATTCTTTGTTCATAACCGCTGCAAGGCCAAGGTAAATCGTCGCGCCCTTCTCCGCCTCCAGGACGTGCCATACCTCTTCCTTACCGTACGCATCGCCCATGCCGAGCGCGTATGCGTCGTCCGGATGCACCTGCACGGAGAGGTTCTCGTCCGCTTTGATGAGCTTCACGATCAGCGGGAACTTCTTCGATTCACCGGCCCCACCCAGAATCTGCACCGGGTAGAGCAAGGCCAGATCGTCCAATGTCAACGCTTCCAGCTCAGGGTCTAACTCCGCAGAGCTCCGTGGCGAGACACACCAGAACTCGTAGCCCCAGGGCTTCGGCTCCACGAACGGCTTCACGGTGAACGGACGCGCAACCAGTTGCGGTAACTGCTTACCGCCTGAGATCACCGTTCGCGCCACGCGCTCAAACAGGAACTTTGTTGCCTCGCGCTCGCCGTCCGAGACGCCGATCAAGAGTTCCGCAACGTCACAGAGCGCACAGGCATTCTCCGGGAGGCGCACATGCCACCACTCGGCTTCCGGCCCCTGCTCGGCGCCAATCGGTATGGTCAGCCGTATCTTCCCCTTACGCGGATGAAAGACGTCGATGAGGACGGAATCCTCGAGTTCGAGCTCACCGTGATCGACGACATTGTACACCACGCACCGTTTACCTTTCAAAGTATGCAACGTCGAGTTGAAGACGCATGCCTGCTCGAGTTCCGCATGCTTCGCCGAGGAGTTCACAATAATGCTATCAACGGCTGAGCCGCCGGCGATTTCTGCGTCATCGAAGATGGAGCGGGAGACCGTGCAGCCGGATTCGAATGAACGGAAATCGACGGCTAAAAAGGCGCGCAACCGACGGCCGACCTCATGCTTCTCGAGGAGCTTCATCATGCTCCGGTAATAGCTCGCATTCGTGCCGAAATCCTCCCAGATCGTTCTATCGCTCAACGGAAAGCTCGTTATCAGAGCCAGCGAGTCCGTACGCGTAAGCTCGGCTCGTATACGGGCTGCGCGCTCGCGGAGCCACGCACGAGCCTCATACTCCGGCGAGACCCAGGTCTGCCAGAGTTCGTCCGAGTTGAAGGCCCCTTCTCGTGCCGCAAGCGCGTCGCGGAATGCTGCGAGCATCTGCTCTGCCGCGGCACCGCTCAGCGCGAACATACCCATGTTTACCATGACTTCGCCCTGCCATTTCTCCACCAGCGCCTTCGCCACCGCGTAATTACGCGTATCCTCGAAATCGAGCAGTTTACATCCCTCACCTTCTGCACAGCACACGATCTGGATCCCGTAGGTGCTTGCCAGCTCCTCAGTGAGCTCCGCCCGTATCCCGAAGAGCATGACATGCGTCCGTTGCGCGAGATTCTGTATGTCCTCCGGACGGTCCTCGAGCAGTAAGAATTGGTCGCCCCAGGTAACGAGGATACGGGACGGTATTGCATAGTCCTGAAACTGCTTGATCACGCCCTCTAAGAGCGTGAGGTTCGGCACCTCAATGAGCGCCTTGTTCTTGACCGTCCGTGTGATAAGATTTCGTGAGCCGATGCCGGCCGTGTGCACGATGAGCACGCTCTTACCCCGCTTCACCTCAGCCACGAGGTCAGTCCCGAACGCATCACTCGCGTTCTTGATCGCGAAGAGCGTGCCGAGCCCGTTCCCCGCAGCACCATGCCAGCCGCTTTCAGAGACCGGGAGGAATGCCGAATCGAGCACTATCTCCTTACTGAACGGCGAGCAGGCCAACCGCTGCACATCAAGATCGTCAGTGACCACAACAACGATATAATCGAACATGTATTCTTGCTACTCTACACCTTTTATACGCGGCGAGCACATTTAAATGTAGCCCAAATGAAGATCAAAGCACGAATTGAGATACAAGACGAGCACGCGGATCTGGCTGCGATTCCGCTTATGCAGGATAATACCGCGTCGATGCGGACCGTTGTCGTTGCTCAACGCGCCGTCACGTATATCAAGACCGAGCAGCTCGGGACGCTCATTGCGAGTGTCGACGATTACCTGCTGAACGCGAAAGTGGCTCTGGAAATGGTGAATCTGGCGGTGGAGAACCCTGATTGATGACTGAAGAAACTGAGAAGCCCCGGGAGATGATCTTCGAGCTGCACGTCGCTCTGAACTGCAGTGCGCGTGTTCACGATAAGGTTGCTCGTGAGGAGTTCGCGGAATTCGTGAGAAGCGCCAATACGGAGCTCTTAACGAGAGGTGCACCCCCCGGTTGTGGTGCGAAGATCGTTTCCGGGGACATCCTCGATGATACAATCACCCTCACGATCGTTTCCGATCGGTTCGTCCGGGCGCATGATGCGCTCCTCAGGCTGAAGAAGGAGCTCGCGAAGCTCCTGGGTAACCACCGCATCGGTATACGTGGCGTTGAGATCGCGGAGTACCGGATCACGCTCGATTGGGCCGCGGGTGAAGGCCTGCAGCTACGGAAATTGCCCTTTGTTAAGGAGATAAACCAGGCGCAGGGTCGGTTAGAACTCCTGCTTGAGCTCGATGAATCCGCATTGGATAAGCGAATCCCCGATCGCCTCATCCGCTTATTGGAGGATAAACTGGACGCGGCTCGCTGGAGAGGTAAATCGGAGCACTGGGAACTGCTCTTTGCGAGTGCGAAGAAGCAGTACCACTCTGATAAAGATCCTACGGCTGAGATGCTGAAACGAGGCTGGCTGGAGCACGCGGCAGGCAGAGGTCAGTACGTTTACGGACCGCAGGTGACGCGGATCTTCCGAACCTTCGAGAAGATGCTGCTCGACGAGCTCCTGATACCGTTGGGCTATAACGAGATGATCTTCCCCAAATTCGTCGCCTGGGACGTCTGGAAACGCTCAGGGCACGCAAAGGGGATTTATCCCGAGGCCTACTACGTCTGCACGCCGAAGACACGCGATCCTGAGTATTGGGAGGACGTGATAGATTATTACAAGGTGACGAACGAAGTCCCGGTCGATATGATCATGGGTAAGATCGAGAACGTCGGTGGGATGTGCTATGCGCAGTGCCCGCCCTTCTGGGTGTTTCTGCAGGGGAAGACCCTCCCGGACGATATCTTACCGATCACGGTCTTCGATCGTTCGGGGACTTCCTATCGGTATGAGAGTGGCGGCCTTCACGGGATCGAGCGGCTCGATGAATTCCATCGCGTCGAGATCGTCTGGATCGGTACGAAGGAGCAGACGATCGCGCATGCGAACGTACTGCATGAGAAATACCGGCACATCTTCGATGACATCCTCGACATCGAGTGGCGCGAGGCATGGGTCACCCCCTGGTTCATGGCGCAGGAGGGCAAAGCGGGGTTATCAGAGTTACGCGAGGTCGGAACCACCGATTACGAGGCGATGCTGCCCTATAGCGACAAGTGGCTCGAGTTCCAGAATGTGAGTGTGAACGGCGATAAGTACCCGCAGGGGTTCAGCGTGAAATTGCAGAGCGGGCAGGACCTGTGGTCAGGGTGCTCAGGTGTGGGTTTGGAGCGCTGGGCCGCCGTGTTCCTGGCACAAAAGGGACTGGATAGCGAGAACTGGCCGCAAAAGTTCCGCGCTGCTGTGGGCGAGTTACCCGAGGTATTTCGGTTTCTGTAATGAGGAAAGAGGTGAGTTGGATGGGTGAACAAGGGGTAGAGAATGAGGAAGAGATCCTGAGCATGCTGGAGGAGAACGCACGGCTCAGTGATGCGGAGATTGCGCGTATGACGGGGCTTGAGGAGACAGACGTGAAGGCGATCATCGCAGATCTGGAACGTAAGGGGATTGTGAAGAAGTATAAAGCGGTCATTAACTACGCGAAGGCAGGCATCGAGACCGTGCAAGCCTTAATCGACGTGAACGTCAGTCCGGAACGGGACACGGGCTACGACACCATTGCAGAGCGGATCTCGCGGTTCCCGGAGGTGCAGTCGGTCCGGTTAGTCTCGGGCGAGTATGACCTCTCGATCATGGTCTCCGGGCGGACGATGCATGAGGTCGCCTATTTCGTAGCCGCAAAGATCGCGACACTCGAGCAGGTACGTAAAGCCGTGACTCATTTCATCCTGAAGACTTACAAGGAGAACGGCGAGAGCTTCGCCGACGAGGAGAAAGGCAAGCGGCTGGCGGTGACCCTGTAACCAGAATCAGGCCGACAAAACCACGCGCTCTTTTAAAACCTCGACACTAAGAGTAGAGTGAGTATTATATGTTAGACCGGGTTGCCGATCGGGTACGGCACGTGAAAGGCTCGGGGATACGCGAGTTCTTCGATATCGCGCAGGGCATGGAGGGAGCGATCTCGCTGGGCGTTGGCGAGCCGGATTTCGTAACGCCCTGGAGTATCCGCGAGGCCTGTATATTCGCCCTGGAGAAGGGATATACCTCTTACACGTCCAACTGGGGGCTGCTGGAATTACGTGAAGCGCTCGCCGAGTCGATCTATAAGGAGTCCGGCGTGTATTATGATCCAAAAGGCGAGCTCCTGGTCACAACGGGCGTCAGCGAAGCATCCGATATCGCACTCCGCGCGATCACCAATCCCGGCGAGGAGATCCTACTCCATGAGCCAACCTACGTGAGCTATAACGCATGCACGATCTTCACCGGTGGCACGCCCGTGAGCGTCCCGACCCGCGCGGAGGACGACTTTAAGATCCGTGCCGAGCAGCTCGAGGAGCGGATCACGGAACGTACCAAAGCCATCGTTCTGAACTATCCGAACAATCCGACCGGTGCGATAATGAGCAAGAAAGACCTGGAAGAGATCGCCGATGTGGTGAGCGAGCACGACCTGCTGGTGATCTCAGACGAGGTGTATGGCCGGTTGACGTACGAAGGCACACATACCTGCTTCGCTGCGCTGAACGGCATGAAGGAGCGAACGATACTGCTGAACGGTTTCTCGAAACGGTACGCAATGACCGGCTGGCGGTTGGGCTATGCTGCGGGCAACCGTGAGCTCATCGGGGCGATGATGAAGATCCATCAATATGTGATGATGTGCGCACCGATAACGGCACAGATGGCTGCGATCGAGGCGCTGCGCTGCGAGGACGAGGTTGACCGGATGGTGCGGGAGTACAACCGCCGGCGGCGCTGGCTCGTGGACCGGCTGAATCGATTGGAATTAACCTGTTTCGAGCCGAAAGGTGCGTTTTATACCTTCCCCTCGGTCAAGCATACCGGGCTCAGCTCCGCCGAGTTCGCCAAGCGGCTCCTCATGGAGGAGAAGGTCGTCGTGATCCCGGGCGAGACCTTCGGACCGACGGGAGAAGGGCACCTGCGGTGCGCGTATGCCGTATCTCTGAACGAACTAAAGGAGGCTCTGGAAAGAATCGAAAAGTTTTTAGGCAGTATTATTGTGTAGTATAGTATACTACGCTACGCTACGACGCGGAGAAAATCTTTTCCTGAGCTTGATCGAAAGAAATGAAGGAGATTGTTATATACGGAAGAGGGGGGCAAGGTGGCGTTACCCTGGCGGAATTGGTGGCTCATGCGGCGATTCACGAGGGCAAGCACGCGCAGTCAATGCCTTCGTTCGGGCCCGAGCGGCGCGGCGCGCCCGTTCTTGCTTTTCTACGGGTGAGCGATACCGAACGGATCAAGATACGGACCGAAATTGCTGAACCGGACGTGATCGTCGTGCTCGACCCGGGCTTGCTCGCGGTCGGCGACGTGCTGGCACGATTGAAGCCTGAGGGCACAGCGGTCATCAACACCAGGAAATCGCACGCGGAGTTGAAGCGGGAGCTGGGAGCGAAGACGGTGGCCACAATTGATGCTCTGGGCATTGCACGCGAGGTCTTAGGTCTACCCATCGTGAACACGACCATGCTGGGGGCACTGATCAAAGCGACCAAGATCGTGGCGCTTGACTCGCTGGAGGAGCCGTTGAATGCGCGGTTCGGCAAGGTGGCCGCGAAGAACAGCGAAGCGATGCGGCGCGCGTATGACGAGACCGTGGTGAGCTAAAGCGGAGTCTCGTGCCATACATAAAAGGGCGAGAGGTGAGGAGAAAAGATGGGAGCGAAACAGAAGGGGTGGAAAGACCTGGAGCTCGGCTGTGTGGTCACCGAGCCGGGCAGCGCAGCGTCCACGAAGACGGGCGAGTGGCGCTCGACACGACCGATCAGAGACAATACGAAATGCATCAAGTGCGGTGCCTGTTACATCTATTGTCCCGAAGGGTGCATCAGTGAGGACGACGAGGGCTTCTTCGAGGCTGACCTCTACTATTGCAAAGGCTGTGGTATCTGCGCGCACGAGTGTCCACGCGGTGTTATCGAGATGGTAGAGGAAGAGGAGGAATGAACCGTTTCGGTAGACGAACCGCACTTCTCAGCCTGTTCCGTGATTCAAACGATGATATGGGAGGATTTGTCTGATAGAAGATGACGAAAGGAAGATTAGTGGGATTGGAAGGCTCCTTTGCTATCGCGGAGGCGGTGCGAATGGTGAATGCGGATGTGATCTCAGCCTATCCCATTACGCCGCAGACACACATCGTCGAGCGCCTGGCGGAGATGATCGCCGATGGCGAGCTAGATGCGGAGTTCATCTGTGTTGAATCGGAGCATTCAGCCATGAGCGCCTGCGTCGGTGCCTCGGCAGCGGGCGCCCGGGTGTTCACCTGCTCCGCAGGCCAGGGCCTGGAATTGATGCATGAGGTGCTCTACATACCCGCGTCAATGCGGCTCCCGGTGGTCGCCGTGGCGGCGAACCGCGCATTGTCAGGGCCGCTTTCGGTCTGGTGCGATCATTCTGACGCCATGGCGCTGCGTGACATCGGCTGGATCCAGATCTTCGCGGAGAACAATCAGCAGGCGTTTGACCTTACCGTCTGCGCCTACCGTATGGCAGAAGATCAGGACGTTCTCTTCCCCGCGATGGTCCATATTGACGGCTTTTATCTCTCTCATGTCACCGAGGACATGGAGCTGCCAGCGGAAGCAGACGTCGCCGATTTCATCCCGGATTATGAGTATCCGTTCGTGCTGGATCCCGCGAAGCCGGTGAGCATGGGCTGCTATGGTCCGCCGTTCATCTATTTCGAGGCGAAGATGGCGCAGAACGTCGCGTTTGAAGCGTCGAAGTCAAAGATCCTGGAGGTCTGGAAGGTGTTCAAGGAGACCTTCGGCAGATCTTACGAGCCGGTAGAGACTTATCGCATGGAAGACGCGCGCACCGCGCTGCTGACCATGGGCAGCATCAGTGAGAGTGCGATGCTGGCGATCGACGAGCTGCGTTCCGAAGGGAAGGCGGTAGGCCTTATTCGTCTGCGACTCTGGCGACCGTTTCCGTTCGCCGAATTGCGGGAGGCGGTCAAGAATCTTGACTGTCTGCTGGTGCTGGATCGTGCAATCTCCTATGGTATGGGTGGACCGGTCTGCGGCGAGGTAAAAGCGGCACTCTACGATAAGCGGCAGGATCTCGCGATCGTGAGCTATATCGCAGGGATTGGCGGTCGGGACGTGACGTTAGACGAGTTCAAATACATGATCAACCGCGGTGAGGAAAAAGCGCAGCTGGTAACGCTGGGTGAAGAGCTCGAGCCCGAGATCATAGGGGTGAGGGAGTGATGGCTTCGATGCGGGGGGAAGGAGAACGGAACGATCTTGAGCAAGCAGCGGAGTTGTTCACGCCACTGCTGCTCACGACGGATGAGAACTTTGCACCCGGGCATCGTGCCTGCATCGGCTGCGGTGAGGCACTCGCCGTTCGGCATGTCTGCAAAGCACTCGGCACGAACGTGATCGTCGTGAACGCAACGGGCTGCATCGAGATCTTCTCGTCGTTACTGCCCCAGACCACGTGGCGTCTGCCCTGGATACACACGCTGTTTGAGAATGTGGGCGCGGTCGTTTCTGGCGTTGAATCCGCGTATAAGGCGCGTATACGAAAGGGGAAGATCCCGGATCGCGGCGTTAAATTCGTCGGGATCGCGGGCGACGGCGGCACCACGGATATCGGTTTACAGGCTTTATCCGGCGCGCTGGAGCGAGGCCATAACATCCTCTATTGCTGCTTTGATAATGAAGCGTATATGAACACCGGCATTCAGCGGTCTTCCTCAACACCGTATGGCGCGTGGACGACCACCGCGCCGGTGGGCAAGCATAGCATCGGGCAGATGACCTGGAAGAAGAACATGCCTGAGATCGTCGTGGCACACCGGATCCCTTATATGGCGACCGCATGCCCGTCGTATCCGCTCGATCTGATGGAGAAGGTACAGAAAGGTCTGGAGACCGAAGGCCCCGCCTACCTGCATATACTCTCGGTCTGCCCCACCGGCTGGCGGTGCGCGCCGGAGGAGACGATCGAGTTCGGCCGCCTGGCCGTTGAGACCGGTATCTTCCCGCTGTATGAGGTGATCAACGGTGATTATCGCATGAGTTTGGATTTCCCCGTGCTGAGACCGGTGAAGGACTATTTGCGGCGGCAGGGGCGATTCAGGCATCTGACCGAGAAGGACATTGACCGTATTCAAGCGCGGGTGGATGAAGACTACGCGAAATTGCGTGAGAAAGCGGGGGTGAAGTAAGATGGCGCGAGAAGCAGCTCCCGATGCGGGAGCGGCGAAGAAATTCGTGCGATTGCCCACCTTTCTAGAGCGCGGCTTTTTGACTTTGTCGCACGAAGTAACGGCAAAACGAATCTGCTGCCTCTGTGGGACCTGCGCGGCCTTTTGCGATAAGATTGACATCGGTAAAAGCGTGGATGGCAAGCAGGAGCCGATTTTTGTGGATGACTATGACTCCGTCTGCGGACTCTGCTACACGTTCTGCCCGCGCACATTCCTGCCACAGGACGAGATCGAGCGGAGACTGTTCGGCACGATCCACCGACGCGCAGAAGAAGATCAGCTTGGACTGTATCGGAGCGTTTATGCCGCGCGCGCCACGCGGGTGGAGATACTCGAGCAAGCCCAGGATGGTGGGGCGGTTACTGCCCTGCTCGCGTACGCGCTGGAGACCGGCTTACTCGATTGTGCTGTAATTACCACTTCGGACGAGCAGTGGAGACCGAAGACCGAGGTAGCGCGAACCGCTGAGGAGTTACTCGAGGGCGCGGGTACGAAATACACGCTCTATCCGAGCGTCACGGGCGTACGAGACGCTCTGACGGCGGGCTGTGAGAAGATCGGGTTTGTGGGCTTGCCCTGCCAGATCCAGGGCTTGCGAAAAGTGCAGACCGCACATCAGCCCTATGATCTCGGAATCGAGAAGGTGAAATTGCTGATCGGTCTCTTCTGCATGGAGAACTTCACGCCTGAGCTCCTGGATTACGTAGCGGAGAAGAGTCGCGGCGGCTCGTTGAGCGGGATATGCAAGTTCGAAATACGCGGCAAAGACTTGTTCCTCTTTGAAGAGAGCCGGCAGGGAATCCCGTTAAGTGAGATCAAAGACTTCATCGGGGACGGCTGCCTGGTCTGCATGGATTATACTGCCGAACTTGCGGATCTCTCTGTAGGATCGGTCGGTTCCGAGGAGGGCTGGTCCACGATCTTCGTACGTACGGAGCTGGGTGAAACGCTGCTCAAAGGTGCTCTGGAAAGTGGCTATCTTGAAGCCACCAGGATAGCGCGCAACGAGCTGGACTCGATACGGAAGCTGGCGAAGCGGAAGAAGGAGAGCAACGCCCAGAGACAGCGGTGACGGTGGCCTTGAGACCAGCGATGCCGAACGAGATAGACCGCATGTAAGCGATGCTTGAGATGACGAAGAGAAGCTCGAAGACGAGGCGAACTCTATTAACAACCGTTGCCATCATCGTGCTGTTCGTGATCGCCTTGCCGCCCGGCATCGCCACGGAGATCGACTACGTATCCCCGAACGGCGAGCAGGGCCGTGAGGTATTGGCACTCCAGTACCGGGTCTATGAGCAGGGCTATAATTACACGGTGGCCGAGAACGCGATAACGCGACTCAGACCCGAGGAGCAGGCGGCGCTCTGCAGCTACCGCCAGCTCGAGCCGCCGACCGAGCCACTTCCTGCGCATATCAGCTTCCGGCCCGCGGAAGAGCGTGACCGAACCGAGCTGCAAGCGGAATCGCCGGTCGAGTCGCTGCCTGCCTCGTACGATGCTATGGCGCTCGGCCACGTGACACCCGTCAAGGAGCAGGGCGGCTGTGGCAGTTGCTGGATCTTCGCGGCGACCGCGGATCTCGAATCGGATATCTTGCGGTGCGAGGGTCTGGCATTCGACTTCTCGGAACAGGAGGTGGGGGACTGCAACATCTGGTCGAGCAGCGGCGGCTACGATTTCTGTGAAGGGGGCATTGGACTGATGACGGCGAACTATTACACGAAACGGGGTGGCGCAGCCGAGACCTGTCATCCGTACGCCGAATCGTTGGAAACCTGCCGCGATTGCCCGGTCATCAGAACCGTGGATAACTGGCGCACCATTACGGAGCATCACGGCGAGCAGCAGGTAGACCTGATTAAGAACGCGATCCTGCGGTATGGTCCGGTATCAGCCACGATGTACGCAAGTGATGCGGGTCTCAGGGGGTACAACAGCGGCGTGTACGAATACTGGGGTCCGGAACAGCCGAATCACGCGGTCCTGATCATTGGCTGGAACGACTCGCTCCCGCATACCCGGGGCACGGGAGCGTGGCTGATCAAGAATTCATGGGGCACGACCTGGGGCGCCCTGGGGCCCTATCCTGGATGTGCCTGGGTCGCCTTTGGCTCCGCGAATCTCGGTGACGATGCCAGCGCGTTCGTCAGTTATGGAGCGGGTACCGATAAGCTCTTCTACCACGACGAGTGCGGCTGGATGGGGTACGTGATGGGCTGTGGCGAGCTGACCGCGTACGGTGCCGTTCGGTTCACCACCGTGCAGGCGCTTACGCTATCTGCCGTGGACTTCTGGGCGATCGACACGAACATGGATTACGAGATACGGGTATACGGTACCGTTACCGCTCATCCAGGATTTTACACCTTCAGCGACCAGCTTGGGACGACCCGGACGGGAACTACGACTGAATGGGGCTATTATTCGATACCGCTCGATACGCCCGTGCCGTTGGATGCCGGCGACGACGTCATCATCCAGATCACGTTCACCACGGGGAGATACGGGTACCCCATACCGATCGACTTTTATAACGAGTCCTGGCTGCCGCCGTGGACAGAAGTGGCAAGCTTCTCGGGCGAGAGTTACTGGAGCTGTGATGGTACAAAGTACACGAAACCGTATAATCCGTATTCCGGCGATTACTATGATGTGGGCATACGAGCGCGGGCAGTGCTGGCGAATCAGTTGCCTACCGCATACATCGATTCAGTCACGCCCAATCCCGCGGTGCACGTGCTCGATCTCATCACGTTCGCGGGGAGCGGTACGGATGCCGACGGGATAGTGGTTGCGTACAACTGGAGTTCGAGTCTCGATGGGCAGCTGAGCACAGCGCAATCGTTCGCCATACCCGCTTCAAATCTGTCTGCAGGCACGCACGTTATTTCCTTTCAGGTGCAGGACGATGATGAGGCATGGTCCGGGGAAGCCCGTGTAAATCTGACGATACTGCCCTATGACCCCTTATGGTTCTTCGACACGGGGCCCGGCGGTTATCCGAGCATCGCGGGTACACATACCGGTACCCTCCGGCCAGATCAGTCGATGCTTGTCTCCCGGCTTTATACGTATCCGTGCCCGGGCACCGGCGGCCACGCCGAATACGTCCGTATTTACGGGAATGGACTCGACATGAACGCTACGTGGGACGGTTATCATGACGACGGGCACACGATATCCTTTACCGAACCGTTCATGCTGCAGGGTGGTACGACCTATACCTATGAGCTACGGACCGGCTCGTATCCGCAGCTCATCTCCGCGACCAGCAAGACGGTGGCGGGTGGGCTCATCACCTGCTCCTCGTTCGTGGATGCGAATGGGAATACGCACGGAGATCAAATCCCCGCGATCAGGCTGGAATAGACAGTAGCTGGGGAGTTGTTTTGTTAGATCCGCAACCGGTCTACTTCATCGTCCTCAAGCGGTGATACGGTGATCCGCCTGCGCGGCCCTTCGGTTTCACGCCAGTAGTCCACCGCCACCAGGTCGGATCGATCGTCCGCATACCGTGCGGTCAGCCGTGCGGCAAGCCTGATCGTCTCCGATTCGCACGCCCCTTCCACGATCGTGATCGGACTCCCGCAATCCGGGACTTCAAACGCATACGCGTTGGGCATCTTCAGTGCTAACAGCCGCGAATTCTCACGCTCATTCCGGCCTACAATGATCTTCGCGACCCCGACCCGGAAATGCCGCCCCAGTTTCAAGACCTGGATGTCCCGGTTCGTCACTCGCTCGGTGTGCTCGAACAGATCCCGCACTTTCGCCGCGAACTCCTTATCGGTCAAGAGACAGCCGCCCGCGGGCGCGGGGTACGCATCCTGGAGCCCGTACTGCTTAGCGAGCGCGATCTGAGGTTTTCGGCTCTTGCCCGAGATGCTGAGCAGCTTCTCACGATCAATCCAGCCCTCGCGTTCCGCTATGGTCGGGGGGAGCAGCTTTGCTGACAAGGGTCGCAGGATCAAACCCTCAAGACCCGCCTCGCGTTCCTCGAGCGCCAGTGCCTTCCGGTGCTGACTCATCGGCCGTTCACCAAGCACATCACCGGTAACGATAATGTTCGCACCCAGCTCGTCAGCAATCCGTTTCGCTTCCTTGAGGATATAGATTCGGCAATCGATGCAGGGGTTCATGCCGGAGCCGTAGCCGTGTTTCGGGTTGCGAATGACCTCCAGGTAATCAGTTCCGACGTCAACGGTGACGTGGTGAAGGTCAAGCCGCTCAGCTATCCGGCTGGCGTAATCCACTTTTTCCGCTGTGAACGGCAAGCTAAAGGTGACGGCCAGCACTTCGATGCCCTGATCCAGGACCAGTTTCGTTGCCAGGATCGAATCGAGCCCGCCTGACAGGAGCGTTAGCGCCTTCATGAGTCTTATTCATGCTCTGGACTGGCTTGCGGGTTGGAGCATTATTACAACCCGAGCTTCTCAATTGCGATCTCCGCCGCTCTCTTACCGGAGAGCAACATCGCGCCGAAGGTCGGGCCCATCCGCGGGAGTCCGTAGGCCGTGGAGACCGCCATGCCCGTGACGATCAATCCGGGATACAACTCTGAGGTCTGCTCGAGCACGAGATTCTCGGAGCGCTCCACCCACATCGCGCCCTGCCCCCGGGTCTGCAGTAATCCGCGCTCCTCCAGTTTCTTTACGACCGAAGCGTCATGCCCGGTCGCATCGATCACGAGCTTCGATTCTAACGAGACCGGATCAACCGCCGCTACCTGTCGCGGCAGGCTGTATACCGCGCTCCAGTTCACCACGATCCCGCGCATTCGCTCTTCATGGAGCACGACATCCTCGAGCGCGACCATGTTCATGAGCTTCGCACCCGCGTCACAGGCGGCGGCAATCAATTTCGAGCACGCGTGCGGCCCGTCCGCGACGTACAAGCCTGCGCTGTATTCCCGGTAGGGGACCCCGAGCTCGTCAAGCACACGCTGAGCTGGCGCGCGCACCGTGACCTTGTTCATGAGAAATCCTCCGAGCCAGAATCCGCCACCGAAGTAATTGTTCCGCTCGATGAGCAGCACTTTCACACCTGCAGCAGCCAGCTCTCTGCTGGCCATCAAGCCTGCGGGACCGCCTCCAACGATGATGACATCAGACTCTACGTACTCATGCAACTCGACTGCGAACTCCTCCACGATCGCTCTGGTGATCTGGCTCTCCGAAACGGGTGCGAATTTCATCGGCTCCATAGGAACACTTTTAACTGTGGTTATTAATAGCTTTGAATCTTGCTTTCCCGGGCGTGGCATTTGCCCGCAGGGCACAAAGCGGTGATGTGAACGGTAGGGTATGCGTCAGTCAAGGCATCAGTTACGTGAGGTGAACGCAGCGGTTGGTTTCACGTTCGCCCTCTTCATCGCGGTCCGTAACAGCTCGGTCGTTTCGTCCATCGTTCTCCGGTCTACCGGGTACGGTACACCGTCCTTGCCGCCGAACGCGAACGAGTACTTCACGGGATCGCACCAGCTTGCGTGCTCGCCGTAGATGAGCTCGGAGACGAGCGCTAAGGCGCGGACGGTCGCCGGCCCGATGCCCGCGATACTGAGGAACTGCTCGTAATTCGACGGCTGCAGGTCGTACGCCGCACGAAGCGCATCCCAGTTAACGCGAGCTGGCAAGCGGATTATAAGCCCGTCGCCTGCGGTCAGCTCGCAGGTGCGCCCTGCATCGGGGACGATGTCGAATGCGGCGAGTGTGGTCTGATGCTCAGGTAGCCGCCTGCTCTGCGCGCTTAGATCACGATACATGCGCTCCAGCTCGCGCGGCTCGGTCTTGACGAGGTCCACGGAGGTTGCGCGGCAGCCTCTGCTCGCGCGCGCCGTGAGATCCAGGACCGTTTGACAGTGCGAACCGACGATGCCCTGATGTGGCTCCTCGACGTACTCCTTCAGGGAGGACGAGAGCCAGTGGTACCGTCGCGCGTACCGATCGCTGGGGTTCATGCCCTGCTGGATAACTGCCCACTCACCGCGCTCTGTAACGAACATGGCGTGATGATAGAGCTGATACCCATCCTGCAGGCAGGCATTATCGACCTTCGCTGAGATGCGGCTTGCGTATTTCAATTCGGTGAGGGTCGCCTCGCTGAGGTTGAAGGTGTTCCCGAGCGCGTCGATATCAGCGAGAGTCGATCTCGATCTCTTGCCCTTGCCGCCAGCAACGCCGAAGCCGAACTCTTCGGGCTCGATCACCGATTTCAAAACACCGCACACCACGGTCGTCGTCCCGCTGCTGTGCCAGTCGTAAGCGAGCGCGCAGGAGAGAGACTGAAACCACAACGGGTCGGCCAGGCGCTGGATCGCACCGTGCACACCGTATTCATCCACGATCAGCTCGAAGATCGCACGGGCTAACCGCTTCATGCGTACGAGCAGCCACGGTGGAGCTTTGCCACCGTGCAGCGGTAAATCGACCGCGCCCAGCCTCCTCAACGCTTCAGGTCCTTCCCTTCTTCCCTGCTGAGGTCTTGCCTCGGAACACTCGCCGCCGGTGCGACGGGCCACAGATCCAATTCAAATCCTTATCAGCTTTAATCTCGGGATGAGCAGGCTCGACGAGGATGATCTCAAACCATTTCCGCTTGCCATCCTCGGCCACCCAGTACGAATTCAGCACCTCCATATTGGGGTACTTCCGTGCGGTGCGCTCCTCGGCGATCCGCTGCAAGCTCTTGGCGGGCGTTATCCGGTGCACACCCAGCCCCTTGGATTTCCTGCCGTGTACGGGCCGCTGTTTCCGCCGACCGCCCCGCCGTACCTTGGCGCGCACGACAATGATCCCGTGTTTCGCCTTGTAGCCCAGCGATCGGGCACGATCCAGCCTCGTCGGATGCGCGAGCCGAACAACTGCAGGCTCCTTCCGCCAGTCCATCAATCGTTCCTTCCGGAACTCCTGAACGTAGGACTCCTTTGGCCGCTTCCATGCCTCGCCGATGTAGCGATAAAACGATTTCGCCATTTTCCTTCTGCTCTTTGTAGAGAGGATCTGTAAGAATAAAAATATCGGAAGTGAAATAAAGATATAAGCTACGCTAGCATCATTCTATTTATTACTAACGTGGCTGAATCAAGGAAGGAATGAGGGAGCCCCGGAGAAGGAAGAAAGGAGAACGTGAGGGTCATGGTGAATAAGCCAAAGCCGTTGGACGTGTTGAACAAAGCGCTGAAGTCCCCGGTCATCGTGCGGATCAGAGGTGGCCGGGAATTTCGAGGGCTGCTGGAGGGCTACGACCTCCATATGAATCTGGTTCTGAGCGATGCGGAGGAACTGGGCGGCGACGATACGGTCAAGAGTTTTGCGGGCGAGATACTGATGCGCGGTGACAACGTGGTGTATATCTCACCAACAGTGCAGTCGGAGATGGAGAAGAGCGAAGAGAAAGGCAAAGGTAAGGATGCAGGAGAGAAGGAGCCATGGTAAAGGGCACCGCGTCACAGGGTAAACGGCAGAAGCGGTCACACATTATGTGCCGTCGCTGCGGGAGCGTTGCGTTCAGCGTGCACGCGAAGTACTGCGTGGCCTGCGGGTTTGGCCGTTCGACGAAGATGCGCAGGGAGTACGGGTGGAAGGAGCGCAAGCCGTAGACAGACACGGTGATACGCAATGTGCAGGCAAGCCAGCGGCCGAGGTAGCTAAGTGGACTAAAGCGCCGGCCTTGAGAGCCGGTGTCCCGCACGGGACCCAAGGGTTCAAATCCCTTCCTCGGCGTTCCTCGGGGCGGAGATCGCGGGTACTATCACGCG
The DNA here is from genome assembly GCA_011049045.1 of Methanomicrobia archaeon. Taxonomy (NCBI): domain Archaea; kingdom Methanobacteriati; phylum Methanobacteriota; class Methanomicrobia; species Methanomicrobia archaeon. Next base: position 25,717 of record DSCO01000063.1, read on the forward strand.
CAGATAAGCACATAGATACATAATAGGGGGCTGATACAGATGGAAGATTATGTTATGCTTCTGGATCGTGCATTGCAGCACTTACCGAGCACGAGGACCAGCGATGAGCGATTTGTTATTCCGCCGCTCAAGGTCTTTGTAGAGGGCAAGACCACGATCTTTGACAATTTCGATGTGGTCTGTAATTACATCCGCCGTGAGCAGGAGCACGTGATAAAATTCCTGCTCAACGAGCTTGGAACTGCGGGCAAGATCCTGGGTGACCGGGTGGTGTTCCAGGGCAGATTCACGCGCGAGGAGTTAGAGCGCCAGATTCAGCGCTATATGGATGAATACGTACTCTGCTGGGAATGCAATAAGCCTGATACGCACTTCGAGAAGCAGGACCGCATCTGGGTGCTGAAGTGCGATGCCTGTGGTGCGATCCGCCCGATCATAAAGCGCCGCGGCGGTAAGAAGAGTTAATCCCTAACTCCGTCAAACTTACGTAATATAACCCCCAGTCCGAGGTTTCCTGAGCTGTTTTCGATAAAAGGAGTAGAAACCCCGGCGAAACCTTTATATACTGTATTACGTAATTGCGTAATATGGGCTATCCGGATTGGGTACTCAGGGAGAAGAAGAAGGGGACGGAGATCAGGAAAATGGGCAATAATTTCTATCTCTACAAAGTTACCAGCGTATGGGATAAGGAGAAGGGAAGGGCGAAGAAGATTACACAGAAGTTTCTGGGAACGATTACTCCTGATGGCTTGGTGGAACCCCGGCATGAACGAATGCAGGCAAGTCTGAACAATATCGCGGTCAAGGAGTTTGGAGCAACGAACTTTCTGTTAGAAGCGAACGACGACATAAAAGAGAGATTAAAGGCGCTTTATCCCGATACATGGAAAGAGCTCTTCA